>JACQVU010000270.1 GCA_016209585.1 Planctomycetota bacterium | reverse complement strand
GTTCGAACAGGCGTCGGCGACGGAGGTGACCATCCTCCTGGACCTCGAACGCCACGCCCAGCGCGGCGGCTCCGGGAAGCGCAGCAGCCTGGAGTCGGCGGTGAAGATCGCGGCGTCGCTGGCCCGCCACGCGCTGGCGGGCGGCCACGCCGTGCAGATCGCCGGCCGCTCGCGCGAGTGGCTGGCGCTGCCCTCTCGCACCGGGGAGTCGCAACTGCACCTCATCCTCGACCATCTGGCGCGGGTGGAGGCGCGCGGCCCGCTGCCCTTCCATGAGGCCGTCGCCCAGGCGGCCTCCCTCGTCGGAGCGGCCGGCACGGTCTTCTTCATCTTTCCGTCCCCGAACTTCGACACCGCCGCCTTCGCCGCGCTTTTCGCGCTGTTTCGCAGCCGGGGAACGCGCATGATCGCGGTGGTGCTGGAGCAGCCGCCGATCTCGGGCCAGCCGGGCGCCGGGGAGGATGCCCCGCCCCGCCTGCCGCGCGAGTGCGCCGATTGTTTTCTGCTCTCGGGGGTCTCCTACACGGTGTTCAGCCGCCGGACGCCGTGGGAGAACCTGTTCGACAACCTCGTCACGGCGGCGTGACGCGGCGCCGGCTGATTCCGCGGCGCGGCCGCGGCGGGGGAAAGCGAGGAACCTTCCAGCCCGATGAGTCGTCTTCGCGCGCTCGCCTTCCTGGCGCTGTTCGCCGCCTGCGGCTGCCGCGGATGGCTGCTGGGCGACCGGTACGCGGCCGAGGACCTGCCGGACGAGAAGGTGCATCTGTGGCCCATCGTGGAGATGGAGGCCGACGAGGCCGCGGGCAAGAGCCAGACCGAGGTGCTGGCGAGCCTGATCCTGGCGAAGTCCGCGCCCGACGCCGGGGCGTTCTGCTTCCTCCCGCTGGTCTGGTTCTCGTCCGGGCCGGGGGATCGTTTCGACCGCACGGTCTTCCCGGTCTTCTGGCAGTCCAACGACTCGCTTCACTTGTGGCCGCTGGCGGGGTGGTCGCGGGACGGGCGGGACGGGAACACCTGGTCCATCGCCTGGCCCTTCATCCAGTTCGGCGATCCGCCGGGCGGGGGCGCGCGGTTCACGCTCCACCCGCTGCTGATGGACGTCTCCGCCCGTCCGGAGGGGCAGGACGTTTCGATCCTGGGCTACCGCGACTTCTCGCTGCTCTATCTCGATCGCTTCGGCTCCACCTACGACGCCCACCTCTTCCCGGTCTTCTGGGCCGGCGCGTCGCCGCTGGAGTCCCATTTCCACCTCTGGCCGACGTGGGGCTATTCCAGCAACGGCGAGGAGCGGGCCGACTCTCTCGCCTGGCCCTTCTTCCAACTGCATCGCGCCGGCGGAGAGTTCCGGCGGCTGGACCTCGCCTGGCCCTTGGTCTGCTACCAGCGCGAGCCGCTCGCCCCGCCGCCCGCGCCGGCCGCGGAAGGCGGGCCGGAGAGCGCCCCGGGGGCCGCGGCCGATGGCTACGAGACCCACTTCCGGCTGCTTCCGCTGCTCTGGTTCACCACCGGCGGGGAGGAAGAGAAGCGCATCGTCTTCCCGTTGTACGGCTCGTTTCGCAATCGTCAGGAGCGGACCCGGTCCGACTTTTTCCTCGGCCCGCTCTACCTGCGCACGCGCCGTGAGCAGGAAGACCTCACCTCGCACAACGTGCTGTGGCCCTTCCTCAACGTGCAATGGTCCCGCGACCACGTGGGCGGGCGGGTTTTTCCGCTGGCGTGGTGGAACGTGCGCGACGACACCGGCGAGGGTCACGTTGTGCTCTTTCCCGTCTACTGGCGGTTCAAGACCCCGTCCTCGGAACACACCCACGTCTGGCCCTTCTACGGCCGCGACGTCGATCTCGAGGAGCGCAACCGCACCCATTTCTTCTTCCTCCCGCTCCTGGCCGTCACCGAGGGCGAGACCCGCCACGGCGTCGACCTGCTCTGGCCCTTGCTGCGCTTCTCCCGCCGCTCGTTCCGCGACGACCGGGAGCCGGAAGACACTTTTCGCCTGTTTCCGCTGGTCTGGTACTGGAACGAACAGCACGAGACCACCTTCGGTCTCCTGCCGCTGATCTGGCTGCGCGACGGATTGAACAAAGGGTCGGTGAGCGTGTTGTGGCCGGTTTTCGACTATTCCTGGCGCGAGGACGACCACACCTCCTGGGCCTTGCTGTGGAAACTGATGGAGTGGTGGGACGGAACCGAGGGCCGCTACGATTTCCGCATCCTGCACAAGTTCATCCGCGTCTGCGACCGCTACAACCGCCAGGAGGTGCGTTTCACGCCCCTCTTCCGCTGGCGGCGGAGCGAGGAGTTGACGGAGTTCTCGCTGCTGTACTATTTGTTTGAGCACCGCGCGGCCGGCGGGCGGAGCGAGTATCGCTTCTTCCACTTTCTGCGCTTCGGCGACGACCTGGGCGACGTGCGGCCGACGTGGCGCGACGAAGACGCCGAGGGCGGGGGAACGCCCACGGATCCGGGGGGCTGAGTCCGAGAGCGAAGTTACCAGACCGTTACACACACGGTCACCGGCGGCGCGTAGCCTTCGTGTCGGGAGCGTTTCGCAACCCCACGGAGGCCACCATGCCGCGCTTCGTTTTCACGCTCGTCATCATCATTTCGTCGTTGGTCGCGTGCGCCCTGCGCGCCGGGGAGGCCGACGCGCTGGCGCTGGTCTCGCGTCTGCCGGTGCGGGAGGTCACGGTCTTCAAGGACGGGCACGCCTTCGTTCTTCACGAAGGCGCGCTTCCCGTCGAGGCCGACGGCACGGTGGTCATCGACAATCTTCCCGCCCCCGTGATCGGAACGTTCTGGCCGTACGTCGCCGAAGGAAGCGGGAAGTTGAAGAGCGTGACCGCCGGCCGGCGTCTGGTGCGCGTGGTGCGCACGGCCCTCACGCTTCGGGAACTGGTCGAGGCCAACACGGGGGCGGAAGTGGTCGTGAGGGACGCCGGGCTCCGCGACTCGGGCGAGTATCGCGCGACGATCATCGGCTTCCTGGAACGGGGCATCGCGGAAGTCGCCGCTTCCACGCCCGACGGCGCCGAAGCGCCGCAACCCCAGAAAAGCAATCTGCTGCAGTTGAAGACGACCGAAGGAACCAGGATCGTGCCGTTCGAGGCTCTCGTGACACTCCGCTTCCTCGGCAAGTACACCTCCCGCGTCGTGGAGGACGTGCCGCGCCACGTGCTGACCCTTCGCATCGATTGGGGCGACGAACCTCCGGCGAAAGAAGCGGTGGTGGGGATCACCTACCTGCAAAAGGGCATCCGCTGGATTCCGGGCTACCGCGTCGAGTTGGACGGGAACGGCAAGGCCGTCGCGAAGTTGCAGGCCACGCTGCTCAACGAATTGACCGACGTGAAGGACGCGGCCGTGAACCTCGTCGTGGGCGTGCCCTCGTTCACGTTCCAGGACACCCTGGATCCCATGGCCCAAAGCCGCTTCCTGCAGCAAACCGCGGCGGGGTTGTCGCAGTACTTCCAGACCGATTCCCGCACCGCCTACGGCATGAGCAACGGGCTTATGACGCAGGTTCCCATGATGCTGCAGCAGTCGCGCGCCGGCGAACACTACCGGCCGAGTCCGGCGCCGGCGCCGCCCCCGGCGGAAGAGCCGGACCTTGGGCCGGAGGTGGACACGAGCGCGAAAAACGACGACCTCTTCGTTTTCGTCGTTTCCGGCGTCACGTTGAAGAAAGGCGAGCGCATGGTGCTTCCCGTGTCGCGGACGACCATCGCGTATCAGGACGTATACACACTCGACCTGCCGTACGCCCCGCCCACCGAATTCCGGAAAACCACGCCAGGGGCGCAAGCGCAGGAACTGGCCCGAATGTTGAACGCCCCCAAGGTGATGCACAAGGTCCGCCTGACCAACCCGGCCGCGAACGCCCAGCCGTTGACCACGGCGCCGGCCCTGATTCTCAAGGAGAACCGGGTGCTCGCCCAGGCCATGATGACCTACACCGCGCCGGGCGCGCGCAG
This sequence comes from Planctomycetota bacterium, assembly GCA_016209585.1. Taxonomy (GTDB): domain Bacteria; phylum Planctomycetota; class UBA8742; order JACQVU01; family JACQVU01; genus JACQVU01. The sequence continues at coordinate 6,260 of JACQVU010000270.1, read as the reverse complement.
CGACCTGACGATCACGGCGGCGGTCAATGTGAAGATCGCCAAGAGTGAAACCGAGGTCGAGCGCCAACCCAATGCCGCCAAGTGGAACAGCGTCGCCCTCCAACGGGTCGACCTCGAAGGCCGTGTTTCCCTCACCAATCTCAGCCGCCGGGAGGCGCTGGTGGAGGTCACACGGTACGTGCTGGGAAACGTCGATAGCGCGACCGACGGGGGCGCTGTCGAAAGCGTCAACCTCAGCGAAGACGAAGTCTACTTCCAACCCGTTGAGTTCCCGTCCTGGTGGCGCTGGTACGGCTGGCCGAGGTGGTGGTCGGAGTTCAACGGCGTCGGCAAGATCACCTGGCGCGCCACCCTGCCGGTGGGCGAGAGCATCGACCTCCGGTACAAGTGGCACTACTTCTGGGGTTGACGCGCGCCCTCGCGGGGGTCGGGCGTCATCCTGGCCCAAGCGGGCCAATACGGGTCACCGCCCGGCCCCGTAGTAAAACCGCACCTTCTCGCGCAAATGGGCCAGCAGCGGCTCCGGCGAGAGCGGCTGGCCGGTGACCCGGCGAACGAGGTCAGCCGGCTCATACCGCCGGCCGTGCTGGTGGATGTTGCGGCGGAGCCAGGCGAGGGCGGGGGAGAAGTCGCCGCGGGCGAGGAGGCGGTCGAGGTCGCGGACTTCCGCGCGCAGGGCCGTTTCGATCTGGGCCGCGTTCAAGTGGCCGAGCGAGTAGGTGGGGAAGTAGCCCACGGCGCCCACCGACCAGTGGATGTCTTGCAGGCAGCCTTGGGCGTCGTCGGGCACGTCCAGGCCGACGAGATCATGGAAGCGGCGGTTCCACTCCCCGGGCAAATCGCGGGGAGGGAGGCGGCCGCTGAACATGTCGCGCTCCAGGCCGGTCCGCAGGAGGATGTGAAGATTGTAGGTCACTTCATCCGCCTGGATGCGGATGAACGACGGCTCCACCTTGTTGACCGCGAAGAGGAAGTCGTCGAGCCGCGCCGAAGCCAGCGCCGGGCAGGCCGCCTGGAGGCGCGGAAAGAAGAAGGCCCAGAAGGCGGGCGAGTGGGCGATGAGGTTCTCCCAGAAGAGGGACTGCGACTCATGGACGCCGCTGGAACAGCCTTCGCCCAGGGGCGTGCCGCGGTGTTCGGGAGGAAGCCCCTGTTCGTAGAGGCCGTGGCCCATCTCATGGATGGTGGAGTAGAGCGCCTCCTTGAAGTTCCGCCCGGAGTAGCGGGTGGTGAGGCGCGTGTCGCCCGGACCGATGGTGGAGCAGAAAGGGTGGGCGGATTCGTCGAGCCGGCCGCCGGTGAAGTCGAAGCCGATGGCGCTCGTCAGGTCGCGCGCGAAAGCGGCCTGCGCCTCCTTCGGGAAGGGAACGTTGAGCAGGTCTTGGTTCGGACTCCGGCGCGACCGCATCGCCTCGCGCGCCAGCGGCGGCAACGCCTCCCGCAACCGGCCGAGAAGCGGATCCAGCGCCGCGGCGGTGAGGCCCTGTTCGTAGTCGTTGAGCAGCGTGTCGTAGGAGCCGGCGCCGTCGTCCAGGGCCTCGGCGTAGCGGCGGGCGAGGGAGAAGTTCTTCTCCAGCCAGGGGGCGAAGGCGGGGAAGTTGTTTTTCTTGCGGGCCTCCTGCCAGGCGGCGACGGCGAGGGAATGGGTGCGGGCCATTTCCTCGACCAGCGGCCTGGGGACCTTGACGGCGCGGTCGTAGTCGCGGCGCATCTCGCGCACGCAGGCGGCCTCGGCCGAATCGGGCGGCAGACCGCACCGCTCGGCGGCGGCGATGAGGTCGCCGATCTTGGGGTCGGTGCGCCACTCATGCGCCAGGCCGGCGATCAAGGTCTGCTGTTCGGCGCGGTGGGGCGCGCCGGCGGGGGGCAGGTTCACTTCCTGGTCCCAGCCCAGCAGTTTGCCGACGGCGCCGAGCAGCGACACCCGCTTCCAGGCGGCGATCAGGACGGCGTAGGCGGCGGGGAGGGGCGCGTGGGCGGCGTTCATGCTTTCTCCGGCGCCGGGGAAAGCGGCTCGACGACGATGAGTTCTTCGCGGGCGAGGCGGTGGAGGTACTCGGCGAGGTCGGCGTCGATCTCGCCGTGGGGCGCGTCGAAGGCGGCGCGCATGCCAGCCGCGATCTCGGCCACCGTGGCGCCCTGCTTGCCAATGGCGTTCCAGATGAATGCGCCCGTCTCGTTGAGTTCGTGGACCCAGCGCCGCCGAGGCTGAAGGATGAACAGCGTGCCGGAGACCGTGTTGAACGCGGCGTCGGGGGCGCGACGGATGCGGGCGTCCGGCGGGAACACCGGGCGCCTACTCTTTCTTCATGCGCCGGAGGATCTGGACGGCGGCGTGGTTGCGCATGCTGCGGGGCGCCACGCGGAACTTGGGGATGCCGTTGACGCAGAAGGTGAACTCGGCGCCGGCGCCGGCCATGGCCTCGATGGGCACGACGTCGCCGGCGGCGAGGCTTTCGAGGTCGTTCACCTTGACCATGGCGAAGCCGATGTCGCAGCGGGCGTCAAGTTCGGCGTCGAGGAGGGAGCGCTGGACGTCGGCGTTGACGGCGGGCGTTTCCGGGGCGTGAGGCTTGGCGCGGCCGTCGCCGCCGGGCGCCGGCGTCTTGGGGCTGGCGCCGAAGAGGTCGGTGAGGCGGCCGAGAAGGGGCCGGAGCGCGTGGAAGGGGATGCAGACGTTCATCACCCCGTTGGCCTCGCCCATGTGAAGGTCGAAGGCGATGAGCACCACCGGCTCATGCTCGGCCATGATTTTGACGAGCACGGGGTTGGACTCGGTGCCGACGATGCGGAAGTCGATGTCGGCCACCTTGCGCCAGGTGGTGTTGAGCACCGCCACGATGCGCTGGGTGATCGACGAGACCATGCGCCACTCGATGGTCGTCAGCGGCCGCTCCGGCGCCTGCACGTCGACGGCCTTGCCCCCCCCCAGCAACTTGTCGATGAGCGGAAAGACGATGGCGGGGTGGATCTCGACGATCAGTTGCCCGGACAGCGGCTTCGCGGTGAGCACGTTCAGGCAGGAGAAGGGGTTGGAGAACGCGCCGGCCATCGTGGAATAGGCCAGCACGTCGGCCTCGCGCAACTCCACCTTCACCTCGTCCTGCAGGAACGACGAGAGCGCCTGCTTGAAGTCCCGCGCGAAGTAGAGGTGCAGCGTCTTCAGCGCCTCTTTCTGGTTCGGCGTCAGGAACTCCGGCTGCCGGAAGTCATACGGCTCGTTCGCGGTGGGCGGACCGCCCCCGCCACCGCCCTGCTCGCCGCCGCCGGAAAGGTCGAGACCGTCCTGCTCGACCGCCGCGAGCAGCACGTCAACTTCGGACTGGTCGAGAACTTCAGTCATCGCTCAGTGCGCCGCTTTCCAGACGGAAGCCGTTAACGTAATGGGCGCCACCATCGCCTGACAACAGAAAAGTTGTCAGTCGTCAGTCGTCAGTTGTCAGCCAATGGATCGTTCCAACCCCCGACCCCCGATACGGCAGGTGCTGGGTGTTGGGTGCTGGGTGCTGGGCCCAAGACCCAGCACCCAGCACCCAGCACCGCGGTACTCCGCCTGACCCTCCCCGCTACTCCCCCATGGCGGCCTTGACGGTGTTCCGCAGCAACATGGCGACGGTGACCGGTCCCACGCCGCCCGGAACCGGCGAGATGAAGCCGGCCACGTGGCGCGCGGAGTCGAACTCCACGTCGCCCACCGTGTGCCGCTTCCCCTCCACCACCACTTCGCTGATCCCCACGTCGATCACCACCGCCCCGGGGCGCAGCATGTCGCCCTTCAGGATCGCCGGACGCCCCACCGCGCTCACCACCACGTCGGCGCGCCGCGTGTGCGCCGCCAGGTCCTGAGTGTGAATGTGACATGAAGTAACGGTCGCGTCCTCCTGCAGCATCAGCAGCGCCAGCGGCTGGCCCACGATCCGCGAATGGCCGATCACCGTCACCTCCCGGCCCCGCAGCGCCACGCCGCTCAACCGGATGAGTTCCATCACGGCCAGCGCCGTGCATGGGGCCAGGCCGCGCTGACCGGCCAGCAGGTTGCCCAGGTTGGCGGGGGCCATGCCCTCCACGTCTTTCGACGGCAGGATGCGCCCCTGCACGCGGGTGGCGTTGATCGCCTCCGGCGTCGGCAGTTGCACGATGATTCCCGTGACCGTGGGGTTGGCGTTCAGCATGTCCACGTGGGCGGCCAACTCTTCCTCCGAGGTGTCGTCGGACATGTGGAACAGCGTGTACTTGATGCCCAGTTCCCGGCACTTCTGGCGCTGCCGGCGCACGTATTGCTCGGCCGCGGCGTCTTCCTGCGCCAGGATGGAAACCAGGTGCGGCGTCCGGCCCCGCCGCGCCAGCCGCTTCACGTCGTCGGCCACGGCGCGGGTCAACTCTCCGGCGAGCGCGCGGCCATCAAGCATCGTGGCGGTCATCGCCAAGTCCCCACATGCTGTCACGGCAAGCGCCGGATGCGCTCCGCCAGCACCGGCGGCGGAAAAACCTCCGGCGGCGGGGTTTCCCAAGGCTCGCGCGGCTCCGGCTTCTTCGGCTCGCCGGCGGCCGGCTTGCGCAGGGGCCGGAACGTGGCGTAGTAGGCCGGCGTGCCGAACACCAGCCCCCCGGTCCGCGCCGAGGCCGAGAGCACCTCGCCGGTGTACTGCGACTTCGGCGCGTAATGCTGCTCCTCGAACCACTCCACCACCGTGTACGGCAGCATCAACACCGCGACGGGCACGCTCACCACCGCGCCGATCCCGGAGCCGATGAGCGCCGGCACGTACGTTCCGGGGTATGACGAATCCAGCAACTCCTCCTCGTAGAAAACCTCGGCTGACGCGCATCCCCCCGCGCACCAGAGCGCCGCCAGGAGCAGCGCCACGGCCGCCCCCAGCCGGATGCCCGGCCGGAGCAGGCTCGCGGACCGCGCCACCGGCGTCATGACGCCTCCCTCCCGCGGCCCGGCCGCGCCGGCGCCCGCTCGGGCGCTTGCGCCGCGGCCACGTCATCAAGAAAGCGGCGGTACTCCCGCGCCGCTTCGGCCGGCGCCACCACCCGCGCCCGCGCCCCGAACGGCGCCAGGAAGGCGAACAGCGGCTCCAGGTTGCCCGCGCGCACGCGGAACCGCTCCTCCCCACGCCCACCGGCCCCCACCCGCTCCCGCGCGGCCCCGCCGTCGCTCACGAAATGATCGCGCGCCAGCCAGGCCACCTCGGCGTCGAACGCCACCGTCACGTCCCACTCGTCCCTCGTCCCGCGCCCCGCGTCCCGCGTCCCGCGTTCCGCGTCCCCGCCGCCGGCGGATCCGGCCCCCAACCGCCACGGCGCGACCCCCACGTGATCCCGCACGTCGAAACTCTCCGGAATCTCGTAGGCGTTCTCCGGCTCCAGCATCCGCACCGTGCCGCTCACCCGGGAGAGGTTGAAGGTGCGCACCGCGCGGCGGGCGGCGTCCAGCCCCACGACGTACCACTCGCCCTCATGCGTGCCGACGCCATAGGGCGCCACCCGCCTGGGCCCACGCCCGCCGGAACCGGGATAGACGAACGCGACCACGCGGCGCTCCGCCAGCGCCGACAGCACGCGGTCGAGGCTGGTCGCCACGTCTCCGCGCCTTGTCCGCCCGCCGCGCCCCCCGTCTCCAGTTCCCAGCCCCCAGTCCCCCGCCCCGCGCCCCGCGCGCCGTGCCCCGCGCCCCGTGCCCCGTCCCGCCGCGCCGGCGAACGCCGGCTCCTGATCTCCGGACAGCGGATGGTCGTAGCGCAGTTTCACCAGCGCCGAACGCATCGCCCGCCCCATGCGGCTCTTGGGCGCGCGCGGCGCGTGCTTCGCCAGCACGTTGAGCAACAGCAACTCGTCGCCGGTCAGCGCCAGGCGTGGCAACCAGGACTCGTCGCGGCGCAACAGGTAGCCGCTGTTCCCGAACTCGTCCTCGCTCACCAGGTCAACCACGTAGCCCAGCGCCCGCAGCGCCTCCACGTCACGCTCCAGCAGCCGCTTCGCGGCGGGGCCTTCAGCGCCGGCTCGCATGTCCGCCCTCTCGCCACCACCGTAGCCGGCCACCTGCCGGCGGATGTCAGCCGGCGCCGTCGGCGCCCGCTGTTTAAGCAGGAAGGCGGCGAGGTCGAGAATCCGCTCGTGTCGTGGAAGTTCCGCCATGGTTTGATCGCCGCCCTTCCGCCGCGCGGCCACCTGGGCTGACACGCCGGGGTGACGGGTGCTGAAGAAAGGCCGAAGGTCGAAGGCAAAAGGCCAAAGTGCGAACGTCGACCTTC
>JACQVU010000268.1 GCA_016209585.1 Planctomycetota bacterium | reverse complement strand
GGGTGGTGGGCCCAGCACCCAGCTCCCAGCACACAAAGGCGTGGATCGGCGCCTGCCCCATGCCCACGTTCCCGCGTCCTCACGTTCCCTCCTTATCGGGATCGGGGGTCGGGGGCTGAATCCGGGCGCGGGCGAGCACTCGGCCGTCTCCGGTGCGCCGCCCCTTCGGCGTGCGCCAGCCGCCCCTTGGCCTTCCGGCCCAGCCGACCCCCTTGTTGATCGTGCAGTGGCACAAAATCCTTCCCCACGCGTCAGCCGCGTCAGCGTCGCCCCCTGTTCCCGGTCGCCGTCCGTGGTATACTGTTTCGTCGTCGTGGACGGCTCGCCCCCTGGACAGCAGAACCAGGTCTCGTGAACGTATGCAACTTCGAGCGATCCTCCCCGTCGTGATCGCAGCCTTGGCCGCGGCGCTGGCGGTCACCACTGCCCAGGCGCAATCTTCGTCAGGGTGGGGGGCGAAGCCCGCCGCCCCGGCGAAACCCACGCCCGCGCCCGCCCCGGCGTCGGCGGGCGGCGCCGGGCCGAGCGTGACCCCCAAGAGTGGTGGCGGGGGCTGGGGTGGCGCCACGCCCACGCCCACGCCGGCGCCAGCCGCTTCCCCCTCGCCATCCCCGGCTGCGTCCACGGGCGGGTCGGGCTGGGGAGCGGCGCAGCCGTCCAAGCCGGTCACGGCGCCCGCGCCCGGACCGCAGCCCGCGCCGTCGGCGAAGGGTTGGGGAGCCGCGCCCTCGGCTCCGCAACCAACCCCGGCGCCGACGCAACCGGCGGCGGGAGCGCCGCCCGCCGACGGTTCGTCCTCTCCCCCCGGCTGGGGCGTGGCCGCCAAGTCGGGGCCGGGCGCGCGTGGCGGGCCGGCGTCGCGGGCGCACGCCGGTCGGAGCGAGCCGGTGACCATCTCGCGTCCGAAGACGACGAAAGAGGTGCTGGTGCGACCCGAGGACCGGCCGATGGGCGTGATGGGCAAGTTGATGGGTCAACCGGAGGTTGAGCACGAGACTATCGAAGTGGAGATGCCGCCGCGCGACGAGGCTTCCGTGTTGCCGCAGACGGAGGAGGACTACCACACGCTGGTTGATCGCCTCACGCGCGGCTGGCATGTGGAACGGGAGGACTCCATCGCGCTGCTGGTGGAGATGGGCGCGCCGTCGATTCCTTTTCTTCGCGGGGGGTTGAAATCGACGGATCCTGGCATCCGTGAACTGTGCGCCCGTGGTCTGGGGCTTATCCCGGAGGTGGACGCGCGGGTGGTGGCGCCTGAAGTCGAGCCGCTGCTCGCGGACGACGACCGCGTGGTCCGGGCGGAAGCGGCGGCGGCGCTCGGTCGTCTGAAGGCCAACACGACGGCCACGGTGAATGCGTTGTACCAGGAGATCTATCACGATCCCCGGGGACGCAACACCGCCGCGGTCCGGAACAACGCCGCGGAGGCGCTGCGGAACATCGGCAACCGCTCGGCGCTCGACGCGCTGGCGGTTGACGTGCAGAACCCGGACGACGCCGAGGTGCGCAGCGACGCCCGCAACGCGATGAACACGATCAGCGACCAGTGGACGCCCTACGACCCCATCTTCTCCAAGCGCGGCACCTTCGTTTCCGTGCTCCAGTCGGCCGAGACCGTCGAAGCGCGCGACATCGGGAAACTGGAGCGCGAGCGCCTCGACACCCTCGCCCAGCAACGCGCGGAGGAGCGCGCCGCGCGGGAGGCCAAGAAATCCTCCCGCGTCACCTGGGGCGGCGCCGGAAAACCAGGGGCGGCCGCGCCGCCGTCCGCCCGCCGTCCCGCCTCCACGGGCCGTGCGCAGACGCCTGGATCAACCGCGCCCGGCAAGCCGGGCGGCGCATCCTGGGGCGGGTCGAAACCAGCGCCCGCCACCTCACCAGCCGCGCCGGAGCCAGCAGGCCCCACGCCGAGGCGGTCGTCCACCGCCGGTGGAAAGGATGACGAAATCATTCACTCCTCCGATATCGAGGGCGGCTACCGCCGCGGTTTCTCGCCGGAGCGGGAAACCCCGGCCCCGGCTGAAAAACCCTATGCCGGGCGCATGGGCGCATCGGGTGCCGCCAAGCCCAAGGGCGGTTCCCAGTGGGGCGCGTCCCCGCCAGCGGAAGGGGCGGCTTCGGGTGGCGAGTCGGCGCCCACCATCAAGCCACGCCGTCCCGTGACCTGGGGCAGCCCGGAGAGCGGGCAATGATCATCGCCTCCCATCCGCGGCGGCCTGGTCGCCAGGGCCGGCGTGCGCGCGCCCGCGCGCTCTGCGCCGCGGCCTGCGCGCTCCTCGTCGCGTGGGCTGCGCCAGCCGCGCGCGCGCAGTCCCCGTCCGGCGGGGGAGGCTGGGGCGCCAAACCCGCCGCGCCTTCCTCCGCGCCCAAAACCGGGGGATGGGGGCAGAAACCTGCCGCCCCGGCCGCCGCGCCCGCGCCAACACCCGCGCCCGCTCCCGCCAAGCCAAAACCCGCCACGGGCTGGGGCCAGCCGGCCCAGACCTCTCCGCCCCCCGCCGCCCCTTCCGCGCCAAGCGCCACTCCCGCGGCGCGACCAGCCGGCGGCTGGGGGGAGGCCACCGCGGCTCCCCGCCGGTCAAGCGTGGCGATCGCGGCGCCGGCGGGGGTTCCGAAGGGTGACGCCGACGCGCCGGTGATCCAGCGGCCGAAGACCACCCGCGCGGCCATCGTGAAAGACGTTGAGCGCATCCGGCCGCTCTGGTCGATGTCGGGCCAGGAGGTCAGGCGTGAGGAAGCCGATATCGCGCTCCCGCAAGGGGACGAAATGAACGCGCTTCCGGTCTACCCCTACCAGTTTCGGGAACTGGTGGAGCGGATGGGCGAGGGTAAGACGCTCGCCGCGGCCGAGGCGCGCATGATGCTGGTGGACCTTGGCCAGCGGTCGGAGCCTTACCTGTTGGAGGGGCTGGAGCATGAGCGCGGCGACGTGCGCGCGGGCGCCATCCTGGCGCTTGGCGAGATGGGCGCGAAACAGGCCGTGCCTCACGCCGAGCGGATGTTGCGCGATCCCCACTACCGCGTGCGGTTGAACGCCATGCGGGCGCTCGGCCTCCTGCACGCCTACACCACGGAGTCGATCAACCGGCTCTACGAGAGCCTGTTCTATGAGAAAGACGGGAAGCCGGCGGAAGTGAGCGACGAGGTTCGCGCCGCCTGCGCCGACGCGCTGGCGCGCATCCAATCCGAAGCGGTGAACAGCCAGTTGCGCGTTGACGTCCAGAACGAGGAGAACCTGGAGGTGCGCGCCAACGCGCTCCAGGCGCTGCTTTCGGTCGAGAAAGACGCCGGCCACGCCTACAAACCGCTCTTCCACCGCGGCACGGAGGCCGTGGCGTTGTCGGAAATCCAGCGTAGCCTGACCGAGGGCGAGAACGCGACCCGCGCCTCCCGCGAGGCCGCGGTCGCGGACTGGAACCGCCGGCAGCGGGACCGCTCGCGCGAACTCGCCGAGGCGCAGCGCGGCGCGGAGGTTGACGCCCTGGAGCATGGCGTCGCGGCGCGCCGGGCTTCGTCGAACGCGGGGGCCGCCCCCGAAACCGCGCGGCCCAGGGGGGAGGCACGCGCCGGCCCCCGGCGCGCCGGAGCGCCATCGGCTCCGGCTGGGCGGGGGGCCACCGCCACCGCGCCCGCGCCGCGCCGCTCCGCCGGTTGGGGGTCGGGCGGCTGATCCTTGCTCGCGGCCGAACCAACAGGGGGTGGGAAGGGGAAGGGGCAGCGCCTGGCAATCCTCATACTCTTATGGAACGGTCCACCACCCACCGGATCCTGAAGTCGATCGACGATATCGGGAAACTGCCTCCCACGATCTCGAAGGTGCTGGAGGTCACCAACAACGCGGCGGCGTCGCCGCGCGACCTCGCCACGGTCATCAAGTACGATCCCGTCCTCACGTTCGAGATACTCAAACTCATCAACTCCGCCTTCTACTCGCTGCGCAACGAGGTCACCAACCTGACGCAGGCGGTGGTGCTTCTGGGCATGACCACGGTGAAGAACCTCTGCCTCTCCATCGCCCTGGCGCAGAAACTCACCGTCCACACCAAGTCTTCCGTGCTCTCGCCCCAGCGGTTCTGGGAGCATTCCATCCGCGTGGCCATCGCCGCCCGCCTGGTGGCCGCCAACGCCATGAAGCCCCCCTCGAAGGCCGAAGACTTCTTCATCGCCGGCCTGCTTCACGACATGGGCAAACTGGTGCTCACCAACCTCCTGCCCCAGGAATATGAGAACATGTTGATCACCAGCGCCCAGCGCAACACCCCGCTGACCGACCTGGAAAGCGCCAACTTCGGCATCACCCATTCCGAGGTGGGCGCCAAGATCGGCGAGAAATGGAACTTCTCGCCCGGCTTCATCGACGCCGTCCTCGGCCACCACAACAAGGAACTGGGCGAGTCCCAATTCCGCAAGGTCCAGGTGGTCGTCGCCGTCGCCAACTACTACGTCCACAAGATCGACGACGCCGCCCAACCCCCGCCCGGCGCACCAGGAGAGAACGGGGCCGCCCCAGCCCCAGCCCCAGC
>JACQVU010000267.1 GCA_016209585.1 Planctomycetota bacterium | reverse complement strand
GGCGGAGTACCGCGGTGTTGGGTGTTGGGTGCTGGGTGTTGGGCCCAGCACCCAACACCCAGCACCCAACACCCAAAGGCAGGGGTCGGGGGGAGACGGGCGAAAGGCCGAAGTGCGAAGGCCGAAGGCAAGAGGAAGGCCGAAGGTCGAAGGCCAAAGGCTGAAGTACGAACCTGGCCTTCCGCCATTGGGGTTCATTCGTGTTCATTCGTGGTTCTCTGTTCCGCCTTCCGCCGGCGGCCTATCGCACGTTGACGGCGGTGGAGTAGAGCGCGCTTTTGGTCGTCGCGCTGCCCGATGTTCCCACCGGCGCGTCGGTCGCGAACTGCGCCGAGGCGGGTCGCGCGCTTGACGCCGTTGCCGTGTCGCCTTGCGCCCGACCCACGGCGGGGAACGACGACTGGAACCCCCGGCTGTCGAGTTTCCCTGGCACGACGGCCGTCTGGGGCGTGGCGCTCACCTCGTTCGAGGGGTCCGATTCCCCGACCGGGTTCGCGGCGGTCAGGATGAAGTAGTACTTCGCGCCGTCCGTGAGCGCCCCTTCCACGTGCGGGCTGACCACGTTAAGGCTCTTCGTCGATGACGCCGTCGTCACGCCGGGCGCGGTGCTGAAATAGAGGTTGTATGCCGACGCGCCCGGAAGCGCCTCCCAGGTGAGCCGCGCCTGCGAAGTCGCCACGCCTGAGAGAACCAGCGTCGGCGGGGAGAGCCGGGTGTACGGACGGTGGTGGCTCCGCTGGTCGCACCCCGGCGCCGTGAGCGCGGCGGCTGCGAGCGAGATCACGGTGATGGCGAGCCGAAGAAGCGTCATTTCGCACCCCCTTTCTCCAATTCAAACCGATTCCCGTGGGCCCAACAAACGCAGAAACTGCGCGGGCGAGACGATGGGAATGCCCTCAATTTCATGAAGGTTTTGCAGATGTTGGTCACCTGAAATGACATACTCCGCCTGCGCGCTCAGCGCACATTGGACGACCCAGTCGTCGTCCGGATCTCCAGGAATCCAGTTTTCCCGTGGTTTTGTATCCGGATGGAAAACAACAAGCGCGGCGAGGGCCGTGAGAATGGCGTCCACCGCGGATTTCCCATGCGACGAGTCGAGTAGTTTCCGTATTCTACCGTATTCCATCACTCGCAGAAACTCATTCCAGAGATGCGCCGTAGTCGCAATGGTTATGCGATCCTCATGGAGAAGGTTGAGAATGCGACCCGATGACCCGACAGGATTGAGGAAAGCGCTGACCATGACGTTGGTATCGACGACGACGATCATCGGCGATCTCTGACCGAAGTCACAACCTCTTCCACCAGACGTTCGACCTCTTCAGCCACCATCGGCGCCGCGGTTTCCTTCCATGAACGCCAAAGATTCTTGAAATCTTCCCGCGCTTTCTCCCGGTTGCGACTTGATCGGAGCAGCGACACGAACCGGCTGACGAGGCGGATCTCGTCGCCCGTCAGACCGTTGAGACTGATCTCCCGCATGTTCACGCCTCACGAATCACGAGTGAAATTCCTTTTCCCAGCATCAGTCACGCACAGACCGGGCGATGTGTCAACCACAATCTGTCCTTGCCGGCGGCTGAAGCCGGGTGAACGGACGGTGGTGGCTCCGCTGGTCGCACCCCGGCGCCGTGAGCGCGGCGGCTGCGAGCGAGATCACGGTGAGAGCGAGGCGAAACGAAGTCATTTCGCACCCCTGTTCCGCTCGCGAAGGCCGGCCTCCAGGGATTGCAGCCGCGTTTCGAGCGTGGCGATGCGCGCCTGCTGCTCCTGCACGGCGCGAATGAGCACGGGCGTCAGTTCGGCGTAGTTGACGCCGAGCATGGCGTCGGGATTCTCGGCGTCCGCGTGGACCAATTCGGGGATCACCTCCCGCATCTCCTGGGCAATCAGCCCGATTTTCGTTCCCTGTTCGGGATGATCTTTCCAGGAGAAGGACACCGGGCGCAGCTTCAGCACGTCGTCGAGACCATAGGAAAGACCGGCGATGTGATCCTTGGCGCGCGCGTCGGAGGTCTGAATCGCGCCGTTGACGGCGTAGACCTCGGTCCAGCGCAACCCCACGCTGCCGCAGGAGACCGCGTTGTCGGATTCGGGGCGGACTCCGCCTTCCAGTGTCAACACGCCGGTGGTCGAAAGAATCATCTTCGTATTGGTCCCGTAGTCGCCGTCGGTGAACCAGTTGAAAGGAGCGTTGTTGGTGACGAAACGCACCCAGAACGTGTTGTCGTCGGAATAGAACCCGGCGTCGGTTTCACCTGGGTTGATGGTCGGGTTGCCCTTCTTGATCTGACCATCGCTGTTGATGCCAATGCCCCAGGAGAGAGTCCCCGCGCCGTTGGTCTGCAAGGCCTGCCCGGACGTGCCGTCCGCGGTGGGGAGTGTGTAGGTGATGGTTCCGGCGACGGCAGCCGGCGCCAATCCCACGTACCCGGAGGTCGAGCCGGAGAGCCGAAGCGTGCCCTTCACGTCCAGCGCCGAGCCGGGCGAGATGGTGCCGATGCCGACGCTGCCGGCGCTGTTGACCGCGACCAATCCCGAACCGGCGGAATTCTGGACTTCGAAGATATTCGCCGTTTGTCCGGCCGCGCCCCGAGCAGCCAAAGCGATTTGTGAAACAACGCCATTGGGGGACCTGAAGATATTGGCGACGGCGCCCGTCCAATCGAATTGCCAGGCATACGCTCCCGCGGCCGCGCCGCCGATCCGCAAGGAGGGCGTGCCGGTCGTTCCATCGCTCACCCACATGCGCCAATCCGTGGTGTCGCGCCTGAGGCTGAGATAGTCACCAACTCCACCACTCACGCCACCGTTGATCTGCAACTTCCCCGCCGGCGATGAGGTGCCGATGCCGACACGGTCGTTCGCCGTGTCGATGACGAACGTGTCGGAATCGACGTTGAGATCGATGAAGTCGGCGAGGTTCGCGTTGTACGCCTGTACGTCCGTGCCGATGACCAGGCCAAGGGCGGTGCGCGCCGCAGCCGCCGTCGTCGCGCCGGTGCCGCCGTTGGCGAGGGCGATGGTCGTTCCGTTCCATGTGCCCGTGGCCACCGTCCCAAGCGTGGTGATGTTCGTCGAGCCGGCCCAGGTGGTCAGCGCCGTGTTCTCGACGTTCCCCAGGCCCAGGCTCGTCCGCGCCGTCGCGCCCGATTCCGCAACCCACGTGGCGCCGTCGCCCACGATGAAGTTGCCGTCGCTCTTGGCCAGCGCCGCGATGGACGCCAAGCCGGCGTTGTAGCCCTGCGTGATCGAGCCGACCTTCAGGTCGGTGGCGTCAACGTTCGTCCAGGAGTAGGCGTGCAGGTCGTTCGCCGCGGCGGCGGGAGTCGTCCAGGAGGGCGCGCCCGCGCCGCCGCTGGTCAGCATCTGCCCCGCCGTCCCGGCGGCGAGGCGGGCGAACGTCGCGCCGCCGGTCGCGTAGAGCAGATCGCCGGCGGCGAAGGAGGTGAGGCCGGTTCCGCCCTGGGCGGGCAGGATCGTGGGAAGGGCCGCGACGGGCACCCGCGCCGAGGAATCGAGCGTCAGCAGGTTGTTGGCTGTGGGGGTCGCGGACGCGGGAATCCCGCCCACCCTGGCCGCGTTGAGCGCGCTGGGCGCCGGCAGCAGATTCACGCGCGGGATCATTTCCTGGTCGGGAGCCACCGTGATTCCAAGGTAGAGCGCCTGGTTCCAGTTGAACGTCGTGGGAAAGAGCGTGCGCGATCCCAGCGCGTGCTGATACCCGCCCCCGGCGTCCAGCGCGAGCGAGGCCGACTCCGACCACAGCGCGACGCCGCCGGTGAAGGTATCGTATAGGGCGAACGTGAAGGTCTTGGTGGTCGAGACGATGCGCTCTCCCGCCGAGTCGGAGAGGACGCCCGCGACGTTCATCTGCTCGGGAATGCCCTGCGCCTGGGACGGAACCGCGAAGGCCAGGAACAGCGCCGCGCACAGGCTCGCGCTCCGGCACGACCTGACGAGACGATCAACAAAGGCGACCATAAGTCTCTCCCTGAAGACAGGTTCCGCTCCGCCTCCCTGGCGTGAAACTGCGGGGGGATTGTATTGGCGTCGCGCAACGCGTCAACGGATTTATCTAATCTTTCTCGCTCTACATATCTTGTCTATCCCTGAGCGAGCCACCGCCGCAACGGGCGCCCGCGCCGGGTAGGAGCGGAGATGGGGAGATGGGGAGCGAGGGGACGGGCGGAGTACTGCGGTGTTGGGTGCTGGGTGCTGGGTGTTGGGCCCAGCACCCAAAGGCGGGGGTCGGGGGCAACTTTTTTTGTCGCGGTTGCACATCTGAGCAAGAGGCGAGGGGCGAGGGACGGGGGGAATGGGACTGATAGGTCGTATGGGACACATGGGTCGTATGG
>JACQVU010000269.1 GCA_016209585.1 Planctomycetota bacterium | reverse complement strand
GGGGTTGGGGGCGCTCCCTTGACTGACAACTGACAACTGGAAACTGACAACTTCCCTCGGTGGTCGGCGGCTCGCGAGCCGGACGGCGCCCGCGTCCGCCCCGCGATCACTTCCCGCCGTCGCCGGCGTTGGAGGCGGGAGGGGGAGTGGCGCCCGGGGGAACCGAGGGCTTGAGCAGCGCGGCGCGATCTCGCTTGAGACCCTCGATTTCCTTCGTGAGCCGATCCATCTCGCCGGCCAGCCGTTCCGTTTTCAACTTCTCGCCGATGTAGAGGCTGCGGGCCTGGTCCAGGTCGGCGGCCATGATCTCAGCCTCCTCTTGCGAGATCCTGGCCGGCTGGCCGCGCTTGTGGGGGCCGCCTTCCGGCCCGGGCGCGGCCACGGGCGCTGACGGGCCGGCCGGTGGGGCGGGCGCGCGGCCGGAGGGGTCGGCGCTCTGGTCTTTCTGTCCGCTCGCGGCGGAGAGAGCGCCACCGGCGGCGCGCGCCACGCCCGGCGCGCCCAGCGCCAGCCACACCGCGACGGCCGCGGCGCTGAAGATCATGCCGGCGACGAGGCCGGCGAGGAAGCGGCGCATGGGGCGCCTTATGAATGGTGACGGGAGGTGGCGATCAGACCTTCTGCCGGACGATGGCGCGGTACTCCGGCCGGTCGGAGAGGGCCGCGAACTTGGGTTGTTCGGACTTTTCGTCGTCCCGCAGGAACTTGCGCGCCAGGTCGCCGTTCACCTTGTTGAGCCGGGTGAGGAAGTCCATGGCCTCGTCCCAGCGGTCACGCAGCGCCATGAGGCAGGCGAGGTTCTGCAGCGAGGCCACGTTGTCGGGGTTGGCGTGAAGCGACTTGGTCCACATGCCCTCGGCCTCTTCTTCGCGCTGCGCCAGGATGGCGATGTAGCCCAGGTTGGAGAGGATGGAGTCGTTCTCCGGCTCGCGGGCCATGCCGGCGCGCAACACCTTCTCGGCCTCTTCGCGCTCGCCGCGCTCCAGCAGCACCATGCCCAGTTCGGAGTGAATGCCGGGGTAGTCGGGGTCGAGGTCGAGGATGCGGCGGAACTGCTCGGCCGCCGCGGTGAAGAGGCCGCTCTCAGCGTACAAAAGCCCCAGGTTGAAGCGGGCGGCGGTGTTGTCGGCGTCGCGGTCCAGGGCGTCGACGTAATGCCAGAGGGCGCGCATGGCCTCCCCCCGGTGATAGCACAGTTTGCCAAGGTTGGTGTGCGGGCTGGAGAGCGTCGGGTCGGCCTTCACGGCCTGTTCGCACAGCTTCTCGCCGGCTTCCAGGTCGCCGGCGCGGAACCGCTCCACGGCGCGGTCGTTCAGCGCGGCGGCCAGGTTGCCCTTTTCCTCACGCGTGAGCGCGCGGCGCGCCGCGACGCCTTCGAGCAGCGCGATGACCTGATCGTAGGCCCCGGCGTCGAGGAAGACCGGCACGATCCCCTCCACGAACCCGGCTTCCAGCGTCTTCTGCTCGTTCGCCGCCAGCAGGCAGCGGCAGGCCGCCGGGTAATCCTGGTCGGACAGGTGGTCGGCGGCTTCCTTGAGCAGGTCTTCGATGCCGTCCATGACTCGCGATCCGAGGACCTGCCCCGGGAAAATCGGGATCGGGCGCCGCCCGTAACCGGATATTATCGAGAGAGCGCATGTGCGTCAACCCGTGTGCGGGGACCCTGGAGATGACACGCGCATCCGGCGTCAGAACATCCCGAGTCGCGGCCGCGCTCGCGGGCGCGTTGCTTCTCGCCGCGGCCGGCGTCGCGTCGGCCGACGACTACGCCGCGCTGGTCGACCGGCTCCTCCGCGGCTCGCCGGAAGAGCGCGCCTCCGCCGGAGAGGACATCCGCGCCCAGGTGCGCGCCGGGGCGGCGCCGGAGGGAGAGACGCTGGAAACCGTGCGCGGCGCCCTGGTTCGCGCGCTGGACGACGCCGAACCCGCCGTGCGCGTGGCCGCCGCCCGCGCGCTGGCCGAGGGGCCGTTGCCCGACGCCCGCGCGGCCGAGGCCGTGGTGGCGGCGTACGGCCGCGGCTCGCTGCCCGACGCCGCCTTTGACGCCGCCCTGGCCGGCGCGCCCGCCGCGCTTGAACCGGCGCTCTTCGACCGGTTGCGCGCGCGGATCGCCGCCGCCGCCGCGTCAGCCGAGGCCGCCGGCGCCGCCAGCGAGGCTGAGGCCGGCCTCTTGCGGCGCGCCCGCGAGATCAACCGCCCGGCGGCCGCGCCGCTGGTGGCCCAGGCATTCTGTCTCACCGGTGGCCTGGCCGACGAGGCCCGGCGCATGCTCCTGGCGTCGGCCGACGCCAACGACCTGCGCCTGGTCGTGGAACAGTACGAGGCCGCGCGCGCCGTCCACGACCCCCCCGACGCCGAACCGGCCGTCTTTGAACTCTTCCGCGTCCACGCTCGGGAGTCGCGGGAGACGCTGCTGACATGGTTGAAAGACCCCGCCACCGCCCGCGCCTGCTCCGCGCTGCGCCTCCTGGCCGAGATCGGCGACGAGCAGGCGCAGAAAGCCGTCGCCACCGAGATCGAGTCCAAGGTCGAGACCGTGCAGCGCGAAGCCCTGCGCACGGCGCGCCGTCGCCGCATCCGTGACGCCGCCTTCCCCATCGACCGCCTCCTCCGCGCCAACGTCAGCCCGCTCTGCGACGAAGCCGCCCAGGCGCTGGCCACCATGGCCACCGGCGACGAACGCGCCATCATCGAACGCCACGCCGCGCACCCCCGTGAACCCGTCCGCCTCTCCATGTGCGCGGCGCTCGCCCGCCTCGACTTCCTCGCGGCCCGCCCCGTCTACCAGCGCATGCTGGCCGACGCCTCCCCGGCCGTCCGCGCCGCCGCCGCGCTGGCGCTGGGCGAGCGCGGTGAGGCCGCGCCGCTGCGCGCCATCGCCGCCCAGGACGACGGCGAAAGCGCCCACCGCGCCCTCCTGGCGCTCGGCGCCCTGCGGGATGGCGGCGCCGCCCAGTCCTGCCTCCGGCGACTCGCGCTCCACCCGCTCCCCGCCGACGAAGGCGCTTTCTCGCGCCGCGCGCGCGAAAGCGACCTGGTCGCCGCCGCCGGCTGGGTCCTGGCGCGCGCGGCCGACGCCGGTCCGCCGGTCGCGCTGGCCGGCGACCCCGCCGCCCCCGCCACGGCGCGGGCCAACGCGCTTGTCGTGCTCGGAACCCTGGCCAGCCGCGAGGCCGAACCGGCCATCCTGGCCGCGCTTGGGTCACAGGATGCCTTGCTGCGCCGCGCGGCCGCCTGGGCCGCGGGACGGATCGCCGCCCCAGCCGCGTTCGCCCCGCTGGTGGCGGCGGCGCGGGATGCCGCCGACCCGCTGCCCTTCATCGAGGCCGCGGGGGCGTGCGCGCCCGCCGCCGGCGCCGGCGGCGAGGCCCTGGTGGGCC
>JACQVU010000265.1 GCA_016209585.1 Planctomycetota bacterium | reverse complement strand
GAGCGGTGGAAGAGGGGGCGACGGTGGTTCGGGTGGGCGGCGCGCTGTTCGAAGGTCTTGGTCCGTTCGATTCGTGAGGCCGGGTGGCGCCATGCCGCAGTTGATGGTCGAGAAGGGGCCGGACAAGGGACTGGCGCTGATGGTGCGTCAGGACCAGGTGCACATCATCGGCCGGGATCCGGGCGCGTCGATGGTCCTCACCGATCGGATGTGCTCGCGCAACCACTTCCGGGTGGTGTTCGAGCAGAACCAGTTCTTCGTCGAGGACCTCGGCTCCGCGAACGGCACGTCGCTGAACGCCCAGCCTCTTTCCGAGCGGCGGCCCATCACGTACGGCGACCAGATTCAGGCCGGGATGACGCTGTTCTCGTTCCTCTCGTCCAAAGAGGGGAAGAAGAAGGGCGGGCTGGTGGGGCGCACGCTGGGGGGGTACGAGATCATCGAGCGGGTGGGCCGCGGCGGGATGGGCACGGTGTACAAGGCGCGGCAGGTGTCGCTGGACCGGGTCGTGGCGCTGAAGATCCTCGGCAAGGAACTGACGCGCGACCGGTCGTTCATCGATCTTTTCCAGAAGGAAGCCCGGTCGGCCGCGCGCCTCAACCACCCCAACATCCTCTCGGTTCACGACGTCGGGGAGGCCGACGGCTACCACTTTATTTCCATGGAGTTCGCGGGCGGCGGCAGCCTGGAGGACCTGATCAAGCAGCGCGCGAAGGTGCCGTTCGCGGAGGCGGGGCGGATGATGATCGAGTGCGCCGAGGCGCTCTTCTACGCGGAGAAGCAGAAGATCGTCCACCGCGACGTGAAGCCCGACAATTTCATGCTCACGGGCGACGGCACGGTGAAACTGGGCGACCTGGGCCTGGCGCACAACGTCGCCGAAAGCGGCGAACAGACCGGCGGAGTCTTCGGCACGCCCTACTACATCGCTCCGGAGCAGGCGCTGGGCAAGGCCATCGACCACCGCGCCGACATCTACGCCCTGGGCGGCACCTTCTTCCGCCTGCTCACCGGCCGACACCTGTTCGAGGGCGCGTCGGTCAAGGAGATACTCCGCCAGCAGGTGAAGGAGCCGCCCGACGACGTGCGCACCGTCGAGCCTTCCGTGCCGGATCCCGTCGCGGCCATCATCCACCGTTGCCTGGAGAAGGAGCCGGAGAAGCGCTTCCCCTCCTGCGCCGACCTCATCGCCGCGCTGAAACAGGCCGCGGCCCGCGGCGAGACCGGCGTCGAGCCGGCCGTCAAACTGAACATCGCCGCGCTCGTTCAAAACAAGCGGCAACTAGTCGCCGTGGCCAGCGCCGCCGCCGTGGTCCTGGTGCTGGCGGCCGCGGGGATCATCTTCCTGTTCACCGGCGGCGCCTCGCCCGCCACGCCGCCCGTGACCCACGCGGGGTCTCCCGGCGCCGGCGACACGGGGGACGACGCCGACGCCACCAGCCCGCGCCGGCGGCGGGGTCGGGGACAGACGGAGGGTGGCGAGGGGCCGGGCGGCGGCGCGCCGCCCACCCTGGGCGCGGAGATGACCGCGCTGTCGCCGCAGGAAGCGGCGGACAAGCGGGATCGCGACGCCGACCGGCGCTGGCAGGAGATCGGGCCGACGGTCGCCGGCCCCGCCGACGAGGCGGCGGCGGCCATCGACAAGTTCCTCTCGGATTGGGCCGGCACCAAGGCGGCGGAAGAGGCCAAGAAGCGGCTGGAGGCCATTCGCGCCACCCAGGACGCCGCGGCCAAGGCCGACGAGTCGCTGGTGGCGCTCGATGCCGCCGCGGCGGCGGAGATCAACCAGCGGGAGTTCGGGCGAGCGATGCGGCGGTACCAGCAGTTCGCGGAGAAGAACCGGCAGTCCGCGCCGGCCCAGGCCCGCGCGGCCGAGGAGGGCTTGGCCCGCGTGCGGGAGGCCGCGCGCGCCTCGCTGCTCAAGGACTGGGCGGCGGCGGGTGGCCTGATGCTCTCCGCCGTGGAACAGGGGCGCGCGGAAGAGGCGCTCCGCGCGCGGGCCATGTTCGAACGCGCGGCCCGCACGGGCGGCTTTTCCGAGGTCGTCTCCCTGGCTCTCGATGGCCTGCGCCGCGCGGAGGAAACGGAAAGGGCCGTGGCCTTCCTCGCCCGCGCCGGCCCCGACCTCGACCGCGAAGCCGAGGACCGCCGCGCCGAGGCGGCCCTGGCGGACACGGAGTCGGCGGTCCTGGCCATGCGCTTCTCCGACGCCGCGCGGCAGGTCCGGGCCGCGAAGGAGACGATGAAAACTCCCCGTTTCCAGACGCGATTCGAGTCTCTCGCGGCCGACTACGACCTCGCGGAAACCGCCGCCGGCCGGATGTTCGAGGCGCTGCGGGCGCTGTCGGCGCCCATCGCGTTCCCGGCGGTCTCGCGTCTCGCCACCGGCGTTTCCGGGGGCGACCGCCAGGGGCTGCTGTTCGCGCGCGAGGGCGGCGGACCAGACCGCGTGCCCTGGCCCGAGGTGGCCGCCGCCGACCTTGCCCAGGTGATTGACAAAACGCTTGCGCCGCTCGCCGCGGCCTCCCCCGACG
Source organism: Planctomycetota bacterium (assembly GCA_016209585.1). Taxonomy (GTDB): domain Bacteria; phylum Planctomycetota; class UBA8742; order JACQVU01; family JACQVU01; genus JACQVU01. The sequence goes on along the minus strand of JACQVU010000265.1, from coordinate 4,535 downwards.
CCAACCTTCTCTACGGCTGCGGCGTCGTGCTCTTCTCGCGCGAGGGCTTCGCCGAAGCCGATCGCTACCTGGCCGCCGCGGTCGCCGCCGCGAGCGGCAAAGACCGCGCCCGTTTCCGCGAGAAACAGGCGCGCGGGCTGCTGCTGCTCGCCCAGCAGTCGCTCGACCTCCACAACGCGGAACGCGCGGAACAGGCGCTCAAGCGCCTGACCCGCGACTTCGCCGACACCGACACGGCGCGGGAGAACCCCTGACCATGACCATCCGGCGCGCCTCCCTGGTGTTCGCGTTCGCTCTCCTGGCTCTCGCGGGGGGCGCGCCCGCGCGCCGCGCCGAGGCGCAGCAGGCGGTGACCATCACGCCGCGCACCGCGGCCTCCGGCGCGCAGGCGCTGGAGTTGCAGATCGTCTCCGAGACCGGCGACCTCTTCAGTTTCACCTCCAGCGAACTTCCCCGTCTCGACTTCGGGGGCGGCGTCACCGTTTCCGCCTTCTCCATCGACTCGCCGAAGTTCGCGCGCGCGGTGGTCAACGTGCCGGCCAAGACGCTCGGATCCATGGAAGTGCTGATCACCGTAAAGGACGAAGGCGCCGCCGCCCGCACCGGGCGCGCGGCCCTGGCCGTCACCGGCCCGGTCACGCAAGGCCCGGCCACGGTCTCCCTCAGCGACGTGCCGGTGGTCCAGATCAACACCCAGGCGCTCCAGAACGCGGCCGACGTGACGCTCACCGGCGCGCTCTCCGGCGACTTGCTCTTCTCGCTCCCGGCCGGCGTCACCATCACCCAGGCCAACGCCCCAAAGGTCGCTTCGCTCACCAGCGGCGTGAAGGTCAGCGCCGTGGTGGTGCCCGCCTCCGGAACCAGTTTCTCGGTCACGGTCTCCAACGCCGGCGGCCTCACCGCGACGCTCACCGTCACCAACCTGCGGCTCGACGCCAGCCGCTTCTCCTCGCTGGGCGGGACGGAGGGCGAGTTGCTGGTCACGCTCGCGGCCGGCGCCAGCCAGGCGCCCGCCAGCATCCCGGTGGCGGTCACCCCGGCCGGCTCCGTGAAGGCCGGCACGCCCGCCCCGACGACCCAGACGCCCGCCAACACCACCCAGCCGACCACCCAGCAGCAACAGAGCACGGGGAACACCGCCACCCCCTCTTCCACCGGCGGCGGCGGGGGCGGCGGGAGCAGCACCGACTTCCAGCGGCAGGCCCGCCGCGCGGAGCGCGAGCGCCAGCGGCGCGAGGCGGAGCGTCTGCGGCAGCAGGAGTCGATTGGGCGGCAGGCGTCCGCGCCGCTTCCCATCGCGTCCGGCGGCGGCCAGCAGCGGCCGGCCATCCAGCCCCCGGGGCAGATTCCGCCGGCGCAGGCGCCGGCCCCCGTGGATATGGGGCAGCCCCAGGGGGATAGTGCCCGTGCGGCGCCCCCGCCGACGCCCATCGCCGGCGCTCCGGGAAGCGTCGACGCGGGCGGCAAGTCTGAGTTGCTGACCGACCGGGTGCGCGTTCGCTCGCGCCGCGCCCTGGCGCTGGTGCGTCTGGCGGTGGTGGGTGAGGCCGGGGAGCCTCTGCCCTTCGTCGGCCTGGCGCGCGACGGCGCCGGCCAGGCCCTTCCGAGGCTGGTGCGGGTCGAAATGGTCCTGCGCGACGACCCCACCACCGGCGTCGACGTGATCCCGGTCGAGGTCTTTTTCCCCGGCGCGGCCGCGCCGGTGAAGGTGGAACTGCGGGAGACCGAACCGACCAGCGCCCGGTTCCGCTCCGAGCCGCTCGCCGTCATCGTGCCGGATGAAAAGGGCGCGAAATGACTCGTCCCGGCCTCATGCTGGTCGCGTGGCTGCTCCTTTTGCCGCTGGTCGCGCCGGCGGCGTTCGCGGCCGGGCAGTACACCAGGACGGAGTTCGCCCACCGCTCGATCAGCACCCTGGTTTCGCGCGCGCGCCTGGAACAGATGGGCGCGCAGGCTAGCAAGCGGGAGGCGTTGACGGCGCTGAAGGCGCGGGTCGAGCGTGAGTTCCGCGAGGCCGCCAAGGTCACGCTTCCAGCGATGCGTAAGAAACTGGAAAAGACTCCCGGCGCTGACCCGCTGGGAGAGGCGTGGGTCCACTCGCGCCTTCTGAATCATCGCGCCGCCCGCAAGGTCCTGGAGGGCGCCCTGGTTGAACAGCCCGACGACCCGCGCGTGATCTCCGGCGACGTCTGCTTCGACATCGCCGGCGGAATCGCCCGCGAGGCCGGCGACGAACTCGCCTGGGAGACGCTGCAAGCCTATCTGCAGAAACGCGGCCAAGACCCGCTCTTTGAGCGCCGCGTGAAGCAGTGGGACCGCCTGCGCGTCATGGGCCTGGCCTGGAAACGCCGCTGGGACACGGCCCTCCAGGTGGATCCGGCCGATGCCGGCGCGATCTGGGAACTGGCGCGCTTCTTCCGCGACCACCCGATCTTCCACGACCCGCTCCAGGAGCGGATTCGGCTCGTCCAGTTGATCGAGGAGTTCAAGCGGGCCGAGCCGGTCGAGGGCGGCGCCACCCGCTGGCACCTGGCCCAGAACTACGAGCGCTGTTTCGAGTTCAAGGAGGCGCTCCGCCGGTACAAGGAAGTGCAGGCCAACCACTTCAAGATCGAGGGCGTTCCAGGATTCAGCGCCCGACTGCAAGAAGCGCTGGAGCGCCTGAAAGACGCATGACCCCCGACCTCACTCCGTCGGAAACACCTGCGCGGCCGGGATGGCCGTGCGGAAGCCCACGCCCCGGATGCCGAACTCCGCCGGCGCGTGGCGGCGCGTGGTGGTGAAGAGGTTGCGGCGCTCGTCGGGGTCGCCCACCCGGGTGTCATACCGGCCCCCGCGATAGACGCGCTCGCCCGCGCTGGCCCCCGCGCCGTCCGGTGGCGTGTCTCGGAACGGGTTCTGCACGGCCCACTCCTCCGCTCCCGTCGGGCCGGGGACCGGGCCGGCCGGAGCGGTGTGGTGGCGAAACTGCCGCGCCTGGGAGACCTGCGACCACCCCGCCCGGTAGAAGTCGCGGTCCCAGAAGTCCCGCACCCATTCCGCCACGTTGCCCGCCATGTTGAACACGCCGAACGGCGAGGCCCCCTTCTCAAACGCGTCCACCGGCGCCGGCCCCGTCCAGAGGCTTTCCAGCGTGAAGCGGCCGTGGTCCCGCGTCGGCTCCTCGTCGCCCCACGGGTAGCGCTGGTTGCGCACCCCCTTCGCGGCCTTCTCCCACTGCGCCTCCGTCGGCAACCGCCGGCCGGCCCACGCCGCGTAGGCCTCGGCGTCATACCACGAAAGGCCGTCCACCGGGTGCACCGCCTCCGCCGGCTCCTCGCCACCGGGAACGGTCGGCCGCAGGTCGCGCCAACCCACCGCCTGCACCAGCCGGTAGCCGGTGGCGTCGAGGAAGTTCTGGAAGTCTCCCCGGCTGGTCTCGAACGTGTCGACCAGGTAGGCGTCCAGCCAGGCCTCGTGCGCGGGGCCGTTCTCTCCCGGCGTCAGGTCGCCCCGCACGAACGGCCCGGCCGGGACGTAACAGAAGTCTCCCGCCGGCAGCGAGTAGTGACGGCGGTAGAACCGCTCGAAGGCCGACATCCACTCCACCTCGGCGGGGCGGAGCGGCCGGGCCGGTTCGCCGCCGGGGGGAAACGTGCATGCCTGCCGGGCGATGACGTTTCCGGCGGCGAAGGTCTTGTCTCCGGGCTTCGTGACCAGCACGGCGCCGGCGCTCACCCGCAGCCCCAGCGAGCCATCCGGGTGACGGTCGGCGAAAAAGGCCGCCTCCCGGAACGAAAGGAGCCACGCGCCGGCCGCGATGCGGAACAGCCGGCCGGGCGGCGCGCGGTCGATGCGCACGTAGCACCGCCCGCCCTGCAACTCGGCCGACACCCCGCGCCGCGCGGCTGAGAGAGGGTAGGTGAGGAACTCGGCGTTCTCGTCGAGCCGCACGATGCCCGCGCCCGGCAGTTGCAGGATGGCCGCGCCGTCGCGCCCCGTGGTCACGCGATCACCGGGCGCGAGGATCGCGCCCGGCAGGTTGACGACGCACTCCCGCCGCGCCGTGTCGTCGAAGAAACGCACCGGAACCGCACGCTCGCTGTCGAGCCGCGACCGCGACACCGACCCCTTGAGATAGGGTGTCTGGATGCGCTCGAACATCGCGGCTTCCCCTTCGCCTTCGCCTTTCGGCGCCGGGCCGAGATCTTCCACGTACTCCACGGGCACGCGCACCGCGCCCAGCCAGGTCTCCAGCGCCACGAACGACCGCCCCGCGTATCGCACCGTCTTTCCCCGTCGGCCGGTGACGATGAAGCGCCGGTCCACGCGCCACCGCTCCAACGCCGCCGGGCCAGCCGGCCCATCACCCGTCTCCCCTCCCGCCGGGGGAACGGTGAGCGGTGGACTTTTCGTCTCAGTTCCACCGGCGTCCTGCGCGAACCCCGCGCCCGCGCCGCCCACCAGCGCCGCGACGACTGCCAGCGACCGGACGACACGGGAAAGAGCCAAGAAAGTCGGCGACATACTGGGGTCGGGGGTCAGGGATCGGGGAT
>JACQVU010000275.1 GCA_016209585.1 Planctomycetota bacterium | reverse complement strand
GGGCGGGGGCGGCCGCCTCGGGTTCGGGCGGGGGCGCGAGGCGCAGCAGCAGGCCATCGCCGTCGGGCGCGCCCAGGGGCGCGCGGTCTCGTGGCGCGGGCAGGGCGGAGGGTTCGGGCGGCACGAGAGCCGTGACTTCCCCAGCCGCCGACGCCACGGGCTGTTCCGTCGGAAGTTCTGGGGGGCGCTCTTCCTCCGGCTCCGGCGGGGCCTCGTGGTGGGCGGGCGTTTCTTCCACCGCCGGGAGGTCCGGGGGCGCGACCGTTTCCTCACCGGGGGTGACAACGGGCGCCGGCTGTTCGCCCGCCGCGACGGGCGCGGGTGGCTCCGGTCCCGGCGCGGGCATCGGCATCGCCGGGGCGGGAAGCAATGCCTCCTCCGGCTCATGGACGACACCATACGGGTCGATAACCGGATTGTACAACCCGCCGCCCGTCTCGCCGACCTCCTGGGTCTCAGGCTCCGAAATGGGTGGAGGGAAGCCGCCGTACTCGTCCACCACCCAATCACCCCGCGCTTCCGCCGCGACTGGAGCGTGGGCCGACTCCCCACCCTCGGATGGGGCCGCCCCACGAGCCGTCTCTTCCGCCGGCTCGCTGGGCGCTTCGTCCACCACCGCTTCCCCGGCGCTGGGAATGGGCGCGGCCCTGGTGGCGACGGCGTCGGGGGAAGGTTCGAAGTCCCAGCCGCCGCCCGGTTCGAAGACGAACGGCGGCGAGCCGGCGGCGTCGGGCGGGCCGGGGGCGAGGCCAGCGGTGAGCGCGGGATCGGTCGGCCCCTCCTCCACCAGATCAAGCGGCGGGGAGGGGTCGGCGTCGGCGAAATCGAGGTCCGCAGCCTCGTAGTGTGGCTCATCGGCCGGCCCGGCGCCCACCGCCCGGCCGAACGCGTCGCGCGCGGAAGGAATGACCGCCCCCTCTTCCGCCAGGCCGAGCGCGCCAACCCCCGCGTCACCGTCCGCCGTGGCGGAGTCGGCGCGCGGCGCTTCAACTTCTCCTTCTTCGGCCGGGGTTTGACCGTCCGCGACTCGCTCACCGCGCGGCACGGTTTCCTCCTCGTCGCCGCCCAGTCCGGGCGGCAGCGGGATGATCACGTCGGTGACCAGCGGCACGTCGAGGAAGGGCGACGGCAAGTCCGCCGCCGCGCCGACGCCTTCTCCCTTGCCGTCGGGAACGCCGTGCGAAGCCGGTCCTCCCGCGCCCGGCGCGCGCACGATGGGCGTGGGCGGCGGTTCGATGACCTGGTTCTGGGAGGGATCAATGATCACGTCTCCGTCGACCGCCGCTTCACGCGCCGAGAAGACCTTCTCAGCCCGCGGCGGCGCCGTCTCGTCCGGCGCGGCGGAGTCGCCCGGCTCCGGCTCGCCCGTGGGCGGGCTTTTCTGTTTCTTCCACTTCCTGAAGAAGGAGAAAGTCCCCATACATTCCCGGTTTCGCGGCCGATGGGCCGTGACCAGGACGAAAGTGAATCGAAACAAAGCGCCGGGGAAATCTCAAGCACTTTCGACGCCGGGGGCCGTGGCAAGGGCGCGCCGCGCGGTCGCCGGTTCGATCTCCACCACCGTGCCCTTGAAGTTTGGCGTGGCGGTGGACTCGTCGCCGCCCGAAAAGGGCACGAGCCGGTTGGCCTCCGGGAAATACATGGCGCAGACGCCCTCGCGGATGTCGGCGAGGTGCGCGACCACCCGCGCCTGGCCGGCGGACGACCGCACGATCACGGCCGCGCCCTCGGCCACCCCCAGCCGCGCGGCGTCGGCGGGGCTGAGGTGCACCACATCGCGGCGCTTCGTGCCGCGCAGTTTGTCGCGGTCGTTCCAGACCTCGGTGTTGAACTGCCCGTCGGCCCGCACGGTGATCAACGCGAACTTGCCCGGCGGCACGGCGTTGTCGGGCAGGCGCACGGCGAACACCCGCGCCTTGCCCCCGGCGCGCGGGAAGCGCCCGCCTTCGTGCAGCGAGCGCCCGCCCACCCGCAGCGTCTCGCCCGGTTTCAGGCCCGGCAGCCCCTCGTAACCGGGGATCACGGCCGCGATCTCCCGCTGGATGTCGGCGACGCCGGTGAAGGACAACTTCGACAGCCACTCCCCCCGCACGCCCAGTTTCGCCAGCCGCTCCGCGAGTTGAACGAAGATCCACCACTCCGGCCGCGCCGCCCCCTTGGGCGGCAACACCTGGGGCGAGAAGCGCACCTGCCGCCAGTTGGACTCCGTGGACCCCCCGCCCTCCTGCTCGTGCCGCGGTTGGGCGGGAAGCACCACCGTCATCTTGTTGCCCAGCAGCATGGAGCGGTTGAGATGCACCGTCTGCGCCACCAGAATAGGCACGCGCCGCATGGCGGCCTCCGTGAACGACGTGTCGGGCGAGGCGTCCACCAGGTTGCCGCCGATCATATAGAGGAGGCGCGTCAGACCTCGCGCGCCGCGCTCAATCATCTCCGGCGCCTTCAGGCCCGGCGCCTTCGACAGCGTCACGCCGTAGCGGCTCTCCAACCTGCGGATCATCTCCTCCTTCACCGCCGGGTACATCAACATCGATCCGGAACCTTGCACGTTCGAGTGCCCGCGGATCGGAATCACCCCCGCCCCCGGCTTACCCACGTTGCCGCGCGCCAGCATGAGGTTGCACACCATCTTCACGTTCTCGGTGCCGTAGGTGTGGTGCGTGATCCCCATGCAGTACATGGCCAGCGCCCGCGACGCGGAGGCGTACAGCCGCCCCACCGCCGAGATCTGCTCGCGCGCCACGCCGGAGGATTCCACCAGCGCCTCCCACGGCGTGGCCCGCACCGCGGACTCCAGGGCCGCCCACCCCTCGGCGCGCTGGTGAAGGAAGTCGCGGTCCAGGCCGTTGTTCTCCGCCAGCCACTTCACGATCCCCTGCATGAAGGCGATGTCGCCGCCCACCTTCACCCGCACGTAGTGTGAGGCGATCCGGCTCCCGAAGAGGATCGATTTCAGGCTCGAGGGAATCGAGTAGCGCACCAGCCCGCGCTCCACGATGGGGTTGACCACCACGATGGCCGCGCCGCGCGCGCGGGCCCGCGCCAGGTTGGACAACACGCGCGGGTGCTGCCCCGGGGCGTTCGAGCCGATGAGGAAGATGAGGTCCGCGGCGTCGAGGTCCTCCAGCGACGCCGTGCCGCTTCCCGTCCCGAACACCTCGGAGAGACCGTAGGTGCTGGGCGCATGGCAGTACCGCGAACAATTGTCCACGTTATTCGTGCCCAGCATCCGCGCGAACAACTGCGCGACGTAGATCGATTCGTTCGACGACCGGCCCGACACGTAGAACGACACCTGCTCCGGCGCCGTTCGCGCCAGCGCGGCCGCGATGAGGTCCAGCGCCTGCTCCCAGGAAACGATCTCAAACCCCTGAGACCCCTCCTCCGCGATCATCGGGTACACCACCCGCCCCAGCCGCGACAACTCGGCCGACGACATCCGCCGCAACCGATCCATGTGCGCCAGTTCCTTCGACACGATGGGCGGAAACGCGCTCTCCCCCAGTCGCCGCAGCCCCTGGTAGCAGAGGTGGAACTCTCCCAACTCGTCCTTGGTTCCGCACATCCCCAGCGAACACCCGGTGCAGACGCCGCCGCTTCGCAGCACCTTCACCTGCTCGATCACCGCCCGCGGCCCCTGCGCCAGCATGGCGGCGGTGACGTTCAGGATGGTGTCCATCCCGCCGGGCGTGGCGCCGGTGGGTGCGGGGACTTCTTGAGGATCGGCCATGGCTGGAGGCGGCGGGAGCGGGTCGGCGAAGTATATCGGCGCGGGTGGGCCAGCCTCAGCCGAAATGCGGCGGCGAGGCGGACGGGTGGCACTGTGACGCGCCGGTCACGCGCAAGTCACGACGATGCGGGCGGCGGCGGGGGCGGAGATGAAGAGGCGCACTGCGCCGGCCAGCGTGACGGTTCGCCCAGGACGGAGCCGAGCAGCGATTCCAGGAACCGGAGGAACGGTGCGCGCCGCGGATCGGCGATGACACATTTGGGCGCCAACGTCGCAAGGAGAGGCTACTCCTCGCCCAGCAACTCCCGCCACGAGCTCGCCCGCAACACCTTGCGCGCCAGCAGCCGCAGGCGGCGGTGATCGTCAATGGCGTTCAGCGCCCGGCGTACGCCGGCGGCGGGCTTCCCCAGGCGCTCTTCGCCGAGCGCCAGCAGCATCTCGCGCGCCTCGCGCAGCCGGCCCTCTTCGCGGCCTTCCTGGCGGCCCTTGGCGATCCCCTGTTCGATCCCCTGTTCGATCCCCTGTTCGATCCCCTGTTC
>JACQVU010000263.1 GCA_016209585.1 Planctomycetota bacterium | reverse complement strand
GTGCGCGTGTAGTCCTTCTCGTTCGGATAGGGCGGCGAAGTGATGACGGCGTCAACGCTTCGCGGCGGCAGAAGGTCGCCAATCTCTCGCGCGTCGCCCTGGTGGACGACGGACTCGATGCCTGCCGACTCACGCAAGAGGCCCAGATCCTCGGCAATGGCACGAACTTCGTTCATCCAAGCCGCGACGACCGTCGCATCCGGCTTGGGCGGCTTTACGCCAACCTCCGGCCCGAAGTGCAGGTTGCTGATCCCGTACACCATCGCCTTCGCCAGCGCTAGGCGTTCATGGTCGATGAAACGATCGTCGCGACGTTCGTTGAGGGCGTCGAGGAGCACCAGCACTTTGTGCAGCGGTCGCGGGCTGATGGAATTCGCCAGGAGCAAATCCGCCGCATCGTCCGGGAGGCGCCGGAGGGGCGCGTGTCGCTTCGCCTGGTAGAGCGGGCCGTTGGCGGCGTCATCGATCCCCTCCTCGCGAAGGCGCGAAAGAGCGGCGTCGGCCATCTCGCTCGCGTGGCGAACGAGTCCGCGCGGATCCACGTTCCACCGCACCTTCACGCGGCTGGCGAAACTCGCCGCCGGATTCGACTCGATGCCGACGCTCGGCACGCCCAGTTTCTTGCATTCCACGAGAGTGGTGCCCGTCCCGCAGAACGGATCCAACACCCGATGGCCACCGCCCAGGCCGAATCGATCCACATACTCGCGAACCAGATGGGGCGGAAACGACAAGACAAATCGATACCAATCGTGAGCCGATCGATCCTCGATCCGCATGGCGTTGGCGACGGCGTTGGTCTTCGGTTCTGTTCTGACTTCCATATTGCGTCCCGCATCGTGGCTTGTGCCGGCGTTCTGAGTAGGGCGCCGGCGCGGGAAACCGAATCCCGCCGCCAATTCGCTCGCACAATGTGCTTGAACGTCGAATGGTAGCCGCCCCTGGCGTGCCCGACAAGCCGCTCGCCTGAGCAGTCGCAACTTCGCCGCTCCTCCGCCTCACCCGCTCACCACCCGGATCGACAGTTCCTTCAACTGCCGCTCTTCCACCGTGTTCGGGGCGTCGCACATCAGATCCTGGGCGCGGGCGGTCTTGGGGAAGGCGATCACGTCGCGGATCGAGTCAAGCCCCTGCAGCAGCATGCAGATGCGATCGACGCCGAGCGCGATGCCGCCGTGGGGCGGCGCGCCGAATTGTAAAGCGTCGAGGAGGAAGCCGAATTTCTGCTTCGCGGCGTCCGGCCCGATGCCGAGCAACTCGAACACCTTCGACTGAATCCCCTGGTTGTGAATGCGGATCGACCCGCCGCCGATCTCGCTGCCGTTCAGCACGAGATCGTAGGCCTGGGCCGTGATCTTCTCGGGCGCGGTGTCGAGCAGCGGGAAGTCGGAGACGCGGGGGGAAGTGAAGGGGTGGTGGTAGGTCTCCCAGCGGTTCTCTTCCTTGTTGAAGAAGAAGCAGGGGAAGTCGACGATCCAACTGAAGTTGAACGCGTCGGGCTTCGCCAGGCCCAGTTTCTTGCCCAGCAACTTGCGCAGTTCGTGAAGCGCGACGCGGGCTGTTTCCTTCTGATCGGCCACGAACACCACGAGGTCGCCCACTTCAGCGCCCGTGGCCGCGCGCACGGCTTCGATCTCTTCGGCCTTGAAGAACTTGGCGATGGGCGAGAACACTTCCGTGGGGCGGAACTTGAGCCAGGCGAGGCCCTTGGCGCCGAACTGGCCGACGTAGGCGGTGAACTCGTCCAGTTCCTTGCGCGAGAGAGGCTCGCCCTTCTCGACGCGCATCGCGCGAACCACGCCGCCCGCGTCGATGGCGCTCTTGAACGCTGAAAACCCCGTGTTCGCGAACACGGCGGTGAGGTCGCGGTGTTCGCACGAAAAGCGCAGGTCGGGCGCGTCGTGGCCGAAGCGGTCCATGGCCTCGTGATACGTCATGCGCGGGAAGGGCGTCGGCACGTCGATGCCCTTCATTTCCTTCATGATGCGCTTCATCAGCCCTTCGATGACTTCGATGATCTCGTCCTGGGTGATGAAACTCATCTCCACGTCCCACTGCGTGAACTCCGGCTGGCGGTCGGCGCGGAGGTCTTCGTCGCGGAAGCACCTGGCGATCTGGAAGTAGCGGTCGAAGCCGGCGACTTGCGACAGTTGCTTGAACAGTTGCGGCGACTGCGGCAGCGCGAAGAAGCAACCGGGGTGGATGCGCGAGGGCACGAGGTAGTCGCGCGCGCCCTCGGGCGTGGACTTCGTGAGAATGGGTGTTTCGATCTCGACGAAGCCGAGCGAATCGAAGTAATTGCGCGCCAGAATGTTCAACTTATGACGGAAGATGAGCGCGCGTTGCAGGTTGGGCCGGCGACGGTCGAGGTAGCGGTACTTGAGGCGAAGGTCCTCGCCCACGTTGGCGCTCTCGTCGATCTCGAACGGCGGAGTGCGCCCCTTGGTGAGCAACTCGGCGCTCTCCACCATCACCTCCACCGCCCCGGTGGCCAGCTTGGGGTTCTCCAGCCCCTGGCCGCGGTGACGCACGGCGCCGCGGACGGCCACGATGTCTTCGGGGCGCAGCGCCTCAGCCAGCCGGTGGGCCTTGGCGTCGTGCGCCGGGTTGAACACCACCTGCGTCAAGCCCCAGCGGTCGCGAAGGTCGACGAAGATGACCCCCCCGTGGTCGCGGCGGCTATGCACCCAGCCGTTCAACACCACGTTCGCGCCGATGTGCTCCCGCCGGAGGGCGCCGCAGTCGTGGGTACGGCGATGGGGAAACATCAGAAAAAGATCACGCGCCGCTCGGCGCCGCGGAGCCGCCCGCGGGGGCCGCTCCCGGGGAGGGAACCGCCGACGGCTGCGACTCGGCCGGCGGCGCCAGGGGCGGTGTCGCGCGCGGCTGGCCCCGCGGCTTTTCCCGCTTCTTGTCACCCTTGCGGGAGAGCGGTGAGGCGACGCGGCCCGGTGCGGACTTCTTCACGCGCTTGTCGTCCTCGCCGACGAAGGCGATGATCGCCTGCCCCGCGTTGTCGCCCAGGCGATTCCATGACAGGCGCACGATGCGCGTGTAGCCGCCGGCGCGGGCGGCGTAGCGAGGCGCGAGGACGTCGAAGAGTTTCTTGGCCGCCGTCTCCGACTTGTTGCGGGTCTTCCGGATGAGTTTCACCGCCACGCGGCGCCGGGAGAGGAGCAGCGTCTGGGCGTGTTTGGGGTGGCCCTTGCGGAAGTGTTTCCGGGAGGGATGGTATTGGCGGGTGGCGGACGCCCCGCGCGCGCCCTTGTCTTCCTCACGCACGGGGATGGGGCCGGCGTAATTGCCCAGCAGGGAGACGCAGCGCCGGAAGTTGTGGAGGCGGTTCTCTTTCTTCTTGGCGAGCGTGACCAGTTTCTCGACGAAGGGGCGCAGGTTTTTCGCCTTCTGGGGGGTGGTGACGATGCTCTCCTTGTCGATGAGAGACATGGCCATGTTCCGAGTCATCGCGACGCGATGTTCGGTGGTGCGGTTTAACTTGTATCCGGCGACACGATGGCGCATGGCGAAGAGGCGGTGGCGGTGGCGGGCCGCGGCCGCGCGGTGAGGTTACTGCCCCTCTGGGATGACCTCGTCCGGCGGAGGCGGCGGAAGTTCGGTGACGGCGCCGGAGAGGATGCCGTCGACGTCCATGCCGAAGTAGAGGCCGAGGTCGGCGATCTTCTTTTTGACCTCTTTGAGCGTGGTCTTCCCGAAGTTGCGGATCTTGAGGAGGCTGCTCTCGGCGCGGCGGACGAGGTCGCCGACGTTGTGGCATTTCTCGGTTTCGAGACAGTGGGCGGCGCGGACGGAGAGTTCCAGTTCGGCCAGGGGTTTCTGAAGCCGGGCGATGATCTCGTCGATGCGGCCGATCTCGCCCTCGCCTTCGGGCCGCCCCTTCTCCTCCTGGTGAATCTGTTCGCCCAGTTCGAAGTAGGTGACGAAGGGATTCAGGTGCTTGCGCAGGATCTTGGCGGCTTCCACCACCGCGAGTTCCGGCGTGACCGCGCCGTTCGTCCAGACCTCCAGGATGAGCCGGTCGTAGTTCGTCAACTTGCCGACGCGCGTCGCCTCCGTGCGGTAGCGGACGCGCTGCACCGGCGAATAGAGCGAGTCGATGGGAATGCGGCCGATCTCCTGCTCGGGAAGTTCGTTCTCCTCGGCCATGTGGTAGCCGCGGCCCTTCCGGCACTCCAGTTCCACGTTGAACGCCACCTGGCTGGTGAGCGTGGCGATGTGCTGCTGCGGGTTGATCAGGGTCACGTCGGCCGGGCACTCGATGTCGGCCGCGGTGACCTCGCCCTTGCGCTTGACCGAGAGCGTGAGGATGCGCGGGTCGTCCGTGGTCATGGCGAGGAGCACGGACTTGAAGTTGAGCACCACGTCGGTGACGTCTTCGTAGACCCCGGGAAGGGTCGTGAACTCGTTCACCACCCCCTCGATGCGCACCGCCGTGACGGCCGCGCCCTCAATGGAGGAAAGCAGCACGCGCCGCAGCGAGTTGCCCACGGTGTGGCCGAAACCGCGTTCGAAGGGTTCCGCGACGAAGACGCCGTGGTTCGGGTCCTGGGCGTCCTCCTCGAAATGGATGCGATTGGGCAGTTCGAGGTTGCGCCAGCGAATACGCATGAATTCCTCTCCGGAAGAACCCCTTGGCCTTGGACGCTCTCAGAACCCCGTTTCCGCGCTCGACCCGGCCGCGAAGACCCAGACACGCTCCTACCGCGCGCAGAACTCCACCACCAGTTGCACGGAGATGCTCACCGCCGTCTCCGTGGTGTCAGGCAACTGCGCGACGGTGGCCTTCACCGGCCCCTCGGTGGTCACCGCGAGCCACGACGGCACGCTGATGCGCTTGTTCTCGGCCCGCTGCGCCGCCACCAGCTTCTGGATGCGCTCGCTTTCCTTCAGACTCACGATGTCGCCGACGGCCACGCGGGCCGAGGGGATGTCGAGTTTACGGCCGTTCACCAGCACCAGGCCGTGCACCACCATCTGCCGCGCGTGCTTCGGCGAGAGCGCCATGCCCGCGCGGTAGATGACGTTGTCGAGCCGGCGCTCCAGCAACTGGATGAGGTTGGCGCCGGTGTTGCCCTTCATGCGCTCGGCCTCGCCGAACACCTTCTTCAACTGGCGCTCACGCAGGCCGTAGACGCGCTTCAGCTTCTGCTTCTCACGCAACCGCTGGCCGAACTCCGTGACCTTCACCCGCCGGAAAGCGTGCATGCCGGGCGGGTAGTTGCGCTGCTTGGCGCCCTCGAACGGGCACTTGGCGCTCTCGCACCGATTCCCCTTGAGGTAGAGCTTCATGCCCTCGCGGCGGCAGAAGCGGCAGACCGGACCGTGGTACACGCCCATGGGCAGTTGTCAGTTGTCAGTTGTCAGAGGTCAGGGGTCAGGGGTCGGTAATGAGTGTCACACGCGGCGCCGCTTGCGCGGGCGGCAGCCGTTGTGGGGCAGGCGGGTGACGTCTTCGATGGAGCGAACGTCCAGCCCCGCGGCCTGCAAGGCGCGGACGGCGGACTCGCGGCCGGAGCCGGGGCCTTTCACGCGCACCTCCACCTCCCGCATGCCCACCTTTTTCACCTTGCCGGCCAGGTTCTCGGAGGCGCGCTGGGCGGCGAAGGGGGTGCTTTTTTTGGAGCCTTTGTAGCCGATGGTGCCGGCCGAGTCCCAGGCGACCACGTTCCCGGCTGGATCGGTGATGGTGATGATGGTGTTGTTGAAGGTGGCCTTCACGTGGGCGATGCCGCGCGGCACGTTCTTTTTCTGGCGCTTGCGCGCCCGGGCCTCGCCGGCGGCGGGCTTCTCTTTCGCAGCCTCCGGCGCCGGGGGCGTGGCCGGGGCGGCGGCGACGGCCGCGGGTTCGGGCGCGGCGGCCTGGGGCTTCTCTGGCGTGGGCGGTTGTTCCGGCATGAGTCCGGTTCCGGGGTCTCTTGGTGTCGTTGGGCCGGGTGGTGGTTGCGGGAAGCGCGGCGCGGGGACGCGCCGCCGCTCTTCCCGGTGTTACTTCGCCGTGGGCGCCTTCTTCTTGCCGGCCACGGTGCGACGCGGCCCCTTGCGGGTGCGGGCATTGCTACGGGTGCGCTGGCCGCGCACCGGCAAGCCCATGCGATGGCGCATGCCGCGGTAGCAGCGGATGTCGCGGAGCCGATTGATGCTCTGCTGCACCTGCCGCCGGAGCGCGCCTTCGACGACGTACTCATTGGTGAGGTGCGCCGCCAGCCGCGCCAGTTCATCCTCCGTCAGGCGGTTGGCGAGTTCGTTGGCATTGATGCTGAGTTCCTTGAGCACGCGAAGCGCCCGCGCCCGGCCGACGCCGTAGAGGTAGGTCAGCGCCACCCAGGTGGGCTTGTTGTTGGGAATGTCGATACCGAGCAGACGGGGCATGGTTCGTGGTGTTGGGCCTGGGTCGCTCCGGACCGGCAAGCCGGGCCGGAGCGCGGCCGAGTCAGGTCAGTGGCCCTGCCGTTGCTTGTGACGCGGGTTCTTGCAGATCACCCGCAGCACTCCCTCGCGGCGGATGATCTTGCAGTTCTCGCAGATGCGTTTCACGGACGCCCGTACTTTCATGATGTCCACCCTCGCGCCGCTTCAGACTCTGGTTTGCAGCGGGAGCTCTGTATTTTGCGTGTGAGCGCCGGCGGGCGCAACGAAAACCACCTTTTTTCGAGATGGTCTCCGGTTCACTCCCGGTAGACGATGCGGCCCTTGGTGAGGTCGTAGGGCGACAACTCGATGACCACGTGGTCGCCGGGCAGGACGCGGATGTTGTTCATCCGCATCTTCCCGGAGATCGTGGCCAGAATGACCACCCCGTTGGCCTCGTCCAACTCCACCCGGAAGCGGGTGTTCGGAAGCACCTCCTTCACGACGCCGTTCACGCGGATCGGTTCTTCCTTCGCCATGGTTGATTCACCCGCCGCCGCCGGCGTCAACGCCCTTTCCCCCGGTCCACAACGGGTGAGGCGTGAGCACCTCGCCGCCGACGTCATGGATGAAGACCGTGTGTTCGAAGTGGACGGACAGTTTCCGATCCGCGGTGACCACCGTCCAGCGATCCGCCAATTTCTCGGTTTTCCAGGCGCCTTCGTTGAGCATGGGTTCCACGCAGATGGCCATGCCGGGGCGCAGGTCGACCTGGAGATCAGGCAGTTTGTCGTCGATGAAGTTCGGCACCTTGGGGTCTTCGTGCAGGTCGAAGCCGATGCCGTGGCCCACGTAGTCGCGCACCACCGAGTACCCCAGCCCCTCGGCGTATTCCTGCACCGCGCGCGACACCGCCTTCAACTTCACGAACGGCTGGCAGGCGGCCACCGCCAGTTCCAGCGCCCGACGCCCCGCGGCCAACAGACGCTCCGCCGCCGGGCCGAGCGCGCCGACGGCGTAGGTCCACGCGGCGTCGCCGTGGAAGTTCCGGTGGCGCACGCCGACGTCGACCGTCACGATGTCGCCTTCCCGCAGCACACGCTCGTCAGTGGGAATACCGTGCACGATCTCCTCGTTCACCGAAACGCAGGCTGACGCCGGAAACCCGTACAACCCCTTGAAGGCCGGGGCGGCGCCGGCGGCCCGGATGAACTCCTCCACGGCGCGATTGATGGCGCCGGTGGTGATCCCGGGAACGATCATGCCGGCCAGCATCGCGTGGCAGTCGCCGGTGATGCGCCCCGCGACCTTCATGAGTTCGTATTCCCGCGGCGTCTTGCGGACCGGGCGCGGTGTTCCACGCTGGTTCTTGAACCACCCCGTCCACATGGTCGCCGCGGACATTCCTCTTGGCTGCCTCCCGCCACGAACCAGAACCGGAGTCAGGCGATCTTTTCGAGATCCCGCGCGATCTCCTCGATCCCGCGGTCGGCCCGCACTTCCGTCAGCCGCTTGCGCTTCTTGTAGAAAGCGACCAGCGGCGCGGTCTCTTTCTTGTAGGCCGCCAGCCGCACCTTCACGGCGTCCACGGTGTCGTCGGCGCGCTGGAAGAGCGCCTGGCCGCAGTGGTCGCACGTTCCGGACTTCTTCGGCGGGCGGTTGGTCTTGTGGAAGGTCTCGCCGCACTTGCAGGACAAGCGCCCGCAGATGCGTTCGATGACCACGTCGTCGGGGGCGGTGAAGGCGATCACGTTGTCCACCTGCGCGCCGAGGGTCGTCAGCAGTTTCTCCAGCCCCTCGGCCTGCGGAAGGGTGCGGGGGAAACCGTCGAAGACAAACCCTTTGCCGGCGCAGTCGGGCTTCGCCAGGCGCTCGCCGACCACTTCCAGGATCACCTCGTCGGGCACCAGTTTCCCGGCGTCCATGAAGGCTTTGGCCTTCTGGCCCACCGGCGTCTTGGCCCGCACGGCCTCGCGCAGGATGTCGCCCGTGGAGACGTGCGGCACGCCGCGCCGCTGGGCGAAGCCCTTGGCCTGCGTTCCCTTGCCGACCCCCGGCGGGCCGAGAAACACGTACCGCATACGTCCCCCTTTCCGGCGCCCGGCTCAGCGGTTGCGCGCGCCGCGGGCGCGCGCCGCCCCGCCTTCACCGAAGCCGTCGTAGTTGCGGACCACCAGATGCGATTCCACCTTTTGCACCACGTCCAGCGCCACCCCCACCAGGATGAGCAACGACGTGCCCCCCAGGAACGAGGCCAGGCTGAAGTCCATCTGCATCCAATCGGCCACGGTGTGCGGGAAAAGCGCGATGAAGCAGAGGAAAATGGCCCCCACCAGCGTGATCCGCACCATGATGTTTTTCAGGTACTCGGCCGTCTTGCGGCCCGGCCGCACGCCAGGAATGAAGGCCCCGTACTCCTTCAACTGCCGCGACATCTCGTCCGGGTTGAACACCAGCTGGTTCCAGAAGAACGCGAAGAAGAACACCGACACCATGTACACCAGCGTGTAGACCAGGCTGCCCGGCAACAGCGAGGCATGCGCCGACGAGAACACCGACCCCAGCCACGCCACGCCCTGGGACCAGTCGGCGAACTGCGAGAAGATCATCGGCGGGAAGATCATCAGCGACGACGCGAAGATCACCGGCATCACCCCGGCGTGGTTCACCCGCAGCGGAATGGCGCTGCGGTCGCCGGCGTAGACCCGCCGGCCGCGGGAGATCTTCGGATTCTGGATGGGGATGCGCCGCTGCCCGAGATGGATGAGCACCACCAGCGCCACGATGAACGCGAACAGGATCAGGAAGACCACCAGTTTGAACAGGGCGTCGGAACTGCCGGAGGCGTCGTCCTGCGATCCGCTCGCCACCATGTGGAACACCGACTGCGGCATGCGCGCCACGATCCCCGCCATGATGATGACCGAGGCCCCGTTGCCGATCCCGTATTCCGTGATCTGCTCGCCCAGCCAGACCAGGAACATGGTGCCCATGGTCAGCGAGAGCACCGCGATGGCCGTGAACCAGAACGACCCCAGCGATTCGTAGTACAGCGACCGTTGGTAGCGCGGGTCGTCGCCCACCTTCTGCGCCACGATCAGGTTGATGGTGAAGAAACTCTGGAAGAAACAGAGCAGCACCGCCGTGTAGCGCGTGTACTGCCCGATCTTGCGCCGGCCCGCCTCGCCCTCCTTCGACAACTCCTCCAGTTTCGGCAGCACCTTCACCAGGAGAGAGAAGATGATCGACGCCGAAATGTAGGGCATGATGCCCAGCGAGAAGACCGAGCAGCGCATCAACGACCCGCCGGACACCAGATCGATGAGCCCCAGCAATTGCCCGGTCTCCTGTGAAGTCTCCATCTCCGCCAGAACCCGCGTGTTGATGCCCGGAATCGGCACCATGAACCCCACGCGGTAGACGAACAGAAACCCCAGTGTGGCCAAAAGTTTCGACCGCAACTCGGGGATCACCCAGATGTTTCGGACCGTCTTCCACATGCCCGTCTCCAGCCAGCCGCGGCCGCGGCCAAAGCCGCGGCCGCCGAACCCCGCCTCACGCGCCGGGCGCAGGCGCCTGGCCCGCGGCCGGCTTCTCTTTCTTCGGCTTCGGTTTCGCCGCGGCCTCGCCCGCGGGCGCCGGCGCGCCGCTCGCCTCCTTCTTCGGCTTGGGTTCCTTCGGTTTGCTTTCCTTCGGTTTGCCTTCCTTCGGCGCGCCCTTCTCGCCGCCGCCCTTGGCCTCCTTCTCGGCCGGCGCCTTCTTGCCTTCTTTCTCCGCCGGCGCCTTCTTCACTTCCTTCGTGGGCGGCGGTTTCGGCGCCTTCGGCTTGGGAGGCGGCGGGGGGGCGGTCACCTGGTCGACGCCGCCGACGCGTTTCAGGTATTCCACCGTTCCGCCGGCCGCGGCGATACGGGCAACGGCCGAACGCGAGAACCGATGGGCGCGCACCGTGAGGGCCTTGGTGAACGTCCCGGCGCCCAGGACGGCGAGGCCGTCGGAGTGGCCACGGGCGAGGCCGCGAGCGCGCAGTTCCTCGGGCCCCACGCGCCCACCGGCGTCGAACTGCTCCAATTGGCCGAGGTTCACCACCGCGTAGACCAGCCGGAAGGGGTTGTTGAAACCCCGCTTGGGCAGCCGGCGGTAGAGCGGGGTCTGCCCGCCCTCGAACCGCGAGCGCGCCTGCCAGCCGGTGCGGGCCTTGGCGCCCTTGTTTCCGCGCCCGGCGGTCTTGCCCCAGTGCGAGGCCGAGCCTTGCCCGCGCCGTTTGCGCGCCGGCTTGTGCCTCGTGAGCCTCTTCAGCGCTGCCAGGTTCATCGTGGATTCCCGCGGGGTGTTCGGGCCGGCCGGATGGCGCTCTCCGGGATCGGCGCCGCCTACTTCAACTCCGTCAACTGCACGCCGCGGAGGCTCTCCACCTCCTCGCGGCTGCGCTGGTCCAGGAGCGCCGCCAGCGTGGCCTTCACCAGGTTGACCCGGTTGGTCGAGCCGTAACACTTCGTGAGGATGTCGGTCACGCCGGCCAGTTCCACCACGGCGCGCACCGAGGCGCCGGCGATCACGCCCGTTCCGGGCGCCGCCGGGACCAGTTTCACCATCGAGGCGCTGTAGCGCCCCGTCGTCTCATGATGGATGGTGCGCCCCTTGAGCGGCACGCGCTTCAGGTTGCGTTTCGCCTGGCTGATGCCCTTTTCCACGGCCGAAGGCACGTCGTTGGCCTTGCCGAACCCGAAACCGACGCGCCCCTTGCGGTCCCCGACCACGACCAGCGCCGAGAACGAGAACCGGCGCCCGCCCTTCACCACCTTGGCCGAGCGGTTGATGCGCACCACGCGATCCTCGAACTCCGACGGCGCACGGTCGTCCCGCCCGCCGCGGTCACGTTCGTCTCCCCGCCGGCCGCGGCCTGGGCCGCCGCGACCTGGGCCGCCGCGGCCTGGGCCGCCGGCGCCGGCGCGCTGACGCTCAGTAACATGTTCCACCATGCGCTCCGCCTTCCTTCGCCGGCGCCGTCACGCCGGTCGAGATCCCGGCCACCCGGTCAGAACTTCAGCCCGGCCTGCCGCGCGGCGTCGGCCAGCGCCTTCACCTTCCCGTGGTACTTGTAATGCCGCCGATCAAACGTCGCCGCCGTGATCTGCTTGGCCTTCGCCCGCTCGCCCAGCAACTTCCCCACGGCCGCGGCGCCGGCCACGTTGGACCGGTTCTTGGCCCCCGCGAAGTGCTCGCCCTCGCGGGTCGAGGCGGCGCAGAGCGTCGCCCCGCGCTGGTCGTCGATCATCTGCGCGTAGCAGTGGTGCAGCGAGAAGTAGACCGACAACCGCGGCCGCTCGGCCGTGCCCGACACCTTCCGGCGCACCAGGCGGTGCTTGCGCTCGCGCGCCCGCCATTTCTCCCGCATCGCGTTCATGCCGGCCCTCGTCCTCGCTGGTGCTCTACTTCGTCGCGCCGCCCACGAACGTCTTCCCGGCCTTGCGGCGGATCACCTCGCCCCGGTAACGGATCCCCTTCCCCTTGTAAGGTTCCGGCGGCCGGACCCGCCGCACCACGGCCGCGAACTGGCCGACCATCTGCCGGTCAGCCCCGCTCACGGAAATCTCGGTGGGCGCGGGGGTCTTCACCGTCAACCCCTCCGGCACGTCCAGTTCCACCGGGTGGGTGTAGCCCACGGTGAGCAGCAGCCGTTTGCCGTCCACGCGGGCGTTGTACCCGACCCCCTCGATGTCAAGCGTCTTGGCGAAACCGGCCGTGACGCCCGTGACCATGTTGTTCAACAGCGCCCGCGTCAGGCCGTGGCGCGCCCGGTGGTTCTTGGTGTCGCCCAGGCGGGTCACCAAGAGCCGCTTCCCGGGGGCGTCGTGCTCTACTTCCACCTCGCGCAACAGCGTCAGCCGGAGCGACCCCTTGGGGCCTTTCACCGTGACGGTGCGTTCCTGGCGCTCCACCTGCACGCCAGGGGGAAGCGGAATGGGTTTCTTGCCGATGCGTGACATAGGCGATGGCGTTTCGTGTGGCTTCGCTTCGCTGCCTTCTCCTTCACGTTCACTTGACTTCGCAGAGCACCTCGCCCCCGACGTTGGCCACGCGCGCCTCCCGATCCGACAACACTCCCTTGGAGGTGGACAGGACGCAGATGCCCAGCCCGTTCATCACCGGGCGCAACTTGGCGATGGGCCGGAACAACCGGCGCCCCGGGCGCGAGACGCGCCGCAGCGACTGCACCACCGGCTCGCCGTCGGGGCCGTACTTGAGCAGCACCCGCAACAGGGAGCGCGGGCGGCGATCGACGATCTCATGGCCGCGCACGTACCCCTCGCGCTGGAGACACTCGGCGATGGCCTGCCCCACCCGGAAGAGGGGCGCCTCCACGGAATCCATGTGCACGCGCAACGCGTTGCGGATACGGGTGAGAAAATCAGCGACCGGATCGCTCTGCATGGGGGTCACCAGCTTGCCTTGATCACGCCAGGGATCAACCCCTGACTGGCCATTTTCCGGAAACAGATGCGACAGATGTGGAACTTCCGGTAGTAGGCGCCTTTCCTGCCGCACAGCTCGCAGCGGTGGTAGTTCCGCGTGCTGAACTTCTGCGGCCGCCTGGCCTGCGCGATCTGTGATTTCTTGGCCACGATGCTCTCCTGCTCTCCCGGTCGTCGGTTTTCAGTCGTCAGTTGTCAGGGGGCGGAACGTTCCATTCACTGACGACTGACAACTGACAACTGGCGCCTGACACCCGTGCCCCACGCCTACTTCTCCTGCCGCAGGGGCATGCCGAACATCCGCAGCAGTTCGCGGCTCTGGTCGTCGTCGCCGCCGCTGATGCAGAGCGCCACGTTCATGCCCTGCTGGAACTCCACCTTGTCCACCTGGACTTCCGGGAACACGTACTGCTCCGACAGGCCCAGCGAGTAGTTCCCGCGGCCGTCGAAAGCCTTCGGGTTCAGCCCGCGGAAGTCTTTGATGCGCGGGATCACCACGGCGATCAGGCGGTCAAGAAACTCGTACATCCGCTTGCCGCGCAACGTGACCTTGCAACCGATGGCGTCGCCCTGGCGAATCTTGAACGACGCCTCCGCCCCCTTCGCCAGCGTGATCAACGGCTTCTGGCCCGTCACCAGGGCCAGGTCCTTGGCCACCGACTCCAACACCTTCTTGTTCTCCCGCGCGCGGCCCACCCCCATGCTCACCACGATCTTCTCCAGCCGCGGCACGGCGTGCAGGTTCGAGATGCCGAACCGCTCCTGCATCTTCGGCCGGAGTTCCCGGCGGTACTTGTCCATCAGGCGGGCCATGGCGGGGTGCGGGGTGCGGGGT
>JACQVU010000262.1 GCA_016209585.1 Planctomycetota bacterium | reverse complement strand
TCTCCAGGAGTTCCACCATCGTGGAAAGTTCGACCGGCGCGGGCAGGTGGTGGATCGGCGCCGGGCGGTCGGCTGCGGCGCCGGCTCCGTGGGCGGGGAGATCGACGCCCACGGCCAGGACGGGGATCGTTTGAAGCCCCTCATCGGCATCCAGCAGATCGAAGAGGTCGGCGAGGTCGCGGCCCTCTTCAGGCGCGCCGGCGATAAGCAAAAGGCGCGGACGCTGCTCGCGAAGGCGCGGCATGTCGGCGAGATCGATGAAACGCGGCGTGAACCCCCGAACCTCGACCGCGAACAGCAACTCGGTCCAGGCCGAGGGGTCCGCGCAGAGGACGGCGACGGCGCGTTCGGCGCCGGAAGAAGGGGTGAGCGTCGGCGCCACGCGCGCGGGGAAGAACGTGGCGAAGGCCTCGTCCACCTCCGCGGCCACTTCCCCGGCGAGACGCACGAGGTCGGCCCGCGGCTGGCCGGCGAACTGCGCGGCGAAGTGGTCGATCTCGTCCCCGCCCGCGCCGGGGCGGATGAAGTCTTTCCACTCGATGGTGTGGCCGAGCAGCACGGCGAAGCGCTCGGCGAGGATCAGGCAGCGGGTGAAGGCCGGGTCGGCCGGGACTGGGCCGCCCGGCACGCTCGACGCGATGGTGTCAATCACGCTCTCCGGCAGCCGCCAGTCGCGGAGCAGCGCGGCGTTCAGGTCGGCGTGGCGGAAGCCAAGTTCCTCCCGCTCGATCTCTTCCGACCGCTGGCCCGTCGCGCGGATGCGCTGGGCGAGCCGTTGTTCCCATTCGGGCCAGACCTGGAAGACCAGCGGCGTGCCGATCTCGCGCAACAGCGCGCCGAGATAGGCCAGCGCCGGGTCGAGCCGGAACAATCGGCGCGCCAGCCCGCGCGCGATGACGGCTGCGGCCAGCACGTGGCGCGTGAGGGCCTGGGTGGCGGTCGAACCGGCCGTGAGGCGCGAGAGGGCCTCCACCGATTCCACCGCCGCCGCGATGTTGAGGACCGTGGGCCAGCCCAGGCGGATGGCGGCGCGCGTGAGGTCCACCACCTCCTTCTCGCCGCGGTAGAAGCGGGAGTTGGCCAGGCGCAGCACGCGCGCGGCGAGCGCCGGGCTTTGTTCCAGGAGGCGCATCACGCCCGCGAGCGTGATCTCGGCGCCAGCCTTGAGTTCCAGCAGTTTGGGCAGCAGCCCCGGCCCGCCGAGCACGTCGCGCGCGCGCGCCACCAGCGCGGGCAGCGCCAGCAGCGCGGAGTCGGGCCGGCCGCGGGGCGGCGCCGCCGCGGGGAGGGTGGCGGCGCGCCGGCGGGCGATGCGCAGCAGGTTGCGGATCTTCACGGCCACCACGGGGAGCCGGGCGGTCTTGGGAATGAAGTCCACCGCGCCGGCCCGCAACGCGGCCACCTGGGTGCGATCGGTGTGGTCGGCCGAGATCGCCACCACCGGCAGGTCCCGCGTGCTCCGGTGGCGGCACAAGGCCTCGATGAGCCGGTCGCCGGGGATGCCCGGCATGTAGATGTCGGTCAGCACCAGGTCCACCAGCTCGCCCGTGCCAAGGTGCTGGATGGCCTCCTTCACCCCCTCCACCCCGACGGTCTGAAAACCCAGCGAGCCGAGGCCGTCCACCAGCATGCGCCGGTGGGAGGCGTTGTCGTCGACGACCAGGATGGTGTGCGGCACGGGACTCCTTCTCCGCTGGGGCTTGCGCGCGGGCCGGTGCTCACCCGCGGGGGAGGTCGGGGGAGGGAAGATGAAGTTCCAGCCGGACGCCGGCCCCGTCCGCCGCCGGTGAGACGGCCCGCGCCCGGCCACCGAACGCCTCCGCCACGGCGGCGGCGCGAACCAGGCCAAGACCGACGCCAAACCGTTGCCCGCGCCGCGTCAGCGCCACCAGCCCGGCGACGGTGAAGACGGCGGCGGCGGTTTCGGCCGGCAACGCGGGGCCGGGGCCGGAGACGGCGATGACCACGCCGGCGGGCGCGGTCTCGACCCGCGCCGCCAGAACGGAGCGTCCCGGCGCATTGCGCCATGCGGCCAGCAGGAGGTCGGTCAGGGCGCGGCCCAGGAGCACGGCGTCAGCCGCCACGAAGCATGATGCGCCGGTCGGTGGTTGAACGTCGACCCGCCGGGCGTCGCCGGTGGCCAGCGCGGCCTGCGACACCGCCCGCGCGGCCTGTTGCAACGCGGCGTGGGGGTCGACGCGCCCGGCCGCGCCGAAGCCCTCTTTTCCGGCGCGCAGCAGCCGCGCCAGGTCCTGTAACTGGCCGGCGATGTACTGTGCTTCCCAGGCGGACGCGCCGAGGAAACCGGCGTATTGTGTGACCTTTTCCGGCTTGTCGGAGACCGTGCCGAGAAGCGGCACGAAACCGGCGATCGCCGCCAACGTGTTGTTCAGGTCGTGGGCCACCAGGGCGGCGACCTCGCCCAGCGTCCCGGCGTCGGCGCCGGCCCGTTCCATGGTTTCGCGCATGGACCAAGGCCCCTGGGCGGCGGTGGCGGCGCCACGGGCCGCCGTCACGCCGGCCTCCCGGCCGTCGGCGCGGCGACTCCCGCGGCGGCCCGCTTGCCCGTCATCGCCCGCGCCAGGTCGCGGCCGGCTTCCGGCTCCGCCGCGCCGCGGAAGACGGCCACCTGCAAGGGGCGCTCCTTGCCTTTCACGGTGATCTCCCGCCGTTCGGCCTGGGGCAGCATGGGCAGCGTCTCGGCGTCGTCCCAGGGCAGCAGGAACTCCCCGCCGCGCGCCGCGCTGCAGAGCCGGGCGGCGGTGTTCACGGTGTCGCCGATCACGGTGAAGTCCATGCGGCCCACGTTGCCCACGTTGCCGGCCACCACCGGCCCCTGGCACACCCCCACGCCGATGGCCAGCGTCGGCTCGTCGCGCGCCAGCCGCGCGTTGGCCACGCTGGCGATCAGCACGCCGGCCGCGGCGGCCCGCGCGAGGCCGTCGTCGCCGCGAAAAATGGCCATGAGCGAGTCGCCGATGTACTTGTCGATGTCGCCCCCTTCGGTGCGCACCAACTCGGCCTGGAACGAGAGCGTCGTGTTCAGCACCCGGAACACCGTCTCGGGATCATGGTGTTCGGAGTAGCGCGTGAAACCCCGGATGTCGGAGAACAGCACCGACAACCCCGTCCGTTCGCCGGTGAGCGCCGGCCGGGCGTCGGGGTTCTCGTTCAGGATGCGGGCCGCCTCCTCGGGCACGTACCGCTCCAGGTTCCGCTTGATCCGGTGGAGCGCCTCGGTCAGGTGGGCGACGTTCAACAGGTTGTCGATCTGCGCCTTCAATACCGGCGCCGGACATGGCTTCTGCAGGAACCCGTTCGCCCCCGCCTCCAGCGCCCGCGCGTGGTCGGCGTCCTGTGACAGCGCCGTCAGGAAGGCCACCGGTATCTCCCGCGTCCGCTGGTCAGCCTTGAGCCGCTCGCACACCTCGAAACCGGACAGCCCCGGCATGGAGCCGTCCAGCAGGATCAGGTCCGCCGACTGTTCGCGCAACAGGGCAAGACACGATGCGCCGTCCTCGGCCTCCACCACCTCGTGGCCGAGGATTTCCAATTGCTCGCGCAACATCGCCCGCACGGGAATGCTGTCGTCCACCACCAGAACACGCGCCACGATCGACCTCCCCGCCGACACCCGACCTCCGGCCTCCGTTCCCTCACACCTTCTTCTGGCGGAGACATGTGAACCGTGGCCCTCCCGCCGGGGAAAACATGTGCATCCGCGTCACTTTGCGTGTTTGCGTAGTTTAGTGTATCACGAATGGCCACGGAAGGCACACCAGACACAAGATTCCATGAGAACGGAGGCCGCGAGGTTTCACGGAGAACCCCACCGCCGATTCCTGACAACTGACAACTGGTTCCTGACAACTGACAACTGATACCATTCAAGTCGGGCCACGCCCGCTCCCTTCTCGCCGCCCACCGCTCGTATGCCCGCCCCTGGCGATCTCGCCGCCTCCCGCAACCGCCCCACGCTGCCCGACGTGAACGACGGCGGCCTGCCGCTGAGGCCGTTCTACACCGCCGCGGGGCCGAACGTGGAGGACGAGTCGAAGCCGGGCGAGTTCCCATTCACCCGCGGTCTGCGCGACGCGGGCTACCGCGACCGCCTCTGGACCATGCGGCAGTACGCGGGCTTCGGCGGCGCCGAGGAGACCAACGCGCGGTTCAAGGCGCTGCTGGCCGCGGGGCAGACGGGCCTTTCCACCGCCTTCGATCTGCCGACGCAGATGGGGCTGGACTCCGACTCGCCGCTGGCGGCCGGAGAGGTCGGGCGGCTGGGCGTGGCGATCGACACGCTGGCCGACGTGGAGAGGTGTTTCGCGGGGCTTCCGCTGGCCACGATCTCCACGTCGATGACCATCAACGCGACCGCGGCCATTCTGTTCGCCAT
Source organism: Planctomycetota bacterium (assembly GCA_016209585.1). Lineage (GTDB taxonomy): Bacteria > Planctomycetota > UBA8742 > JACQVU01 > JACQVU01 > JACQVU01. The sequence goes on along the minus strand of JACQVU010000262.1, from coordinate 5,124 downwards.
GTACGCGGTGGTGGGCGAGCGCCAGGGGGTGGCGACGGCCGACCTGGCGGGCACCACGCAGAACGACATTCTCAAGGAGTTCGTGGCGCGCGGGACCTACATCTACCCGCCGCGCCCCAGTTTCCGCCTGGCCGTGGACCTGATGGAGCATTGCGCGCGCCACGCGCCCAAGTGGAACGCGATCTCCGTGAGCGGCTACCACATCCGCGACGCGGGGGGCACGGCGGCGCAGGAAATGGCCTTCGCGGTGGCGAACGGCGTGGCGTACGGGGATGAGTTGATCCGCCGCGGCCTCAAGGCCGACGACTTCGCGCCGCGCATCTCGTGGATCTTCAACTCCCACAACGATTTCTTCGGCGAGGTCGCCAAGTTCCGCGCCCTGCGCCGCATGTGGGCCACCATCGTGCGCCGGCGCTGGGGCGCGAAAGAGGACCGCGCGTGCATGCTGCGCACCCACGTGCAGACCGGCGGCGTGACGCTGCAGGCGCGCCAGATCGAGGTGAACATCGTGCGCGCGGCCTACCAGGCCATGGCCGCGGCGCTCGGCGGCGTGCAGTCCATGGCCCTCTCCTGCCACGACGAGGCGCTGGCGCTCCCCACCGAGTTCGCCCAGGAGATCGCCCTGCGCACCCAGCAGGTGCTGGCCCTGGAGACCGGTGTCGCCAAGGTGGCCGACCCGCTGGGCGGCAGTCACTACGTGGAACACCTCACGCGGGAAGAGGAGGCCGAGGCCCGGCGGATACTGGAGCGCATCGACCTCGCCGGTGGCGCCGTGGCGGCCATTGAGCAGGGCGTCATGCAGCGCGCCATCGAGGAGTCGGCCTACCGCCACCAGCGGGAGGTGGAGCGCGGCGAGCGGTTGATCGTGGGCCTCAACTGCTACACTGAAACGGTGAAGACCGAGGCTCGGAACGCGGTGTTCCAGGCTGACCCCGCCGTGGAGCGGGAGCAGCGCGCCCGCCTCGACAAAGTGCGCGCGGGGCGCGACGGCGGCGCGGTGCGCCGGGCGCTGGCGGCGCTGGGGGACGCGGCCCGCGGGCCGGACAACCTGCTGCCGCCCATCATCGACGCGGTGCGCGCCTACGCCTCGGTGGGGGAAATCTCGGATGCCCTGCGCAAGGTCTTCGGCGCGCACCGCGAGACCCGCGCCGCGCGGAGTCCCGGCGACGTTTAATTGGTGATAATATAAGGGAGCCGATCTTCGAGGGGTCTGAACAGTGGTGGCGCGACCGATGACGACCGTGCCGACGGGCTGCTGCTACGCTCTAATCGCTCCCCGCGTCGCGCGGGGCGTCGCGGCGACGTTCCAGCGGTTGACGGCGGCCGTGGGGGTCGCGTTGGCGCTCCTTCTGAGCGCCGCTTCCGGGCGCGAGTGCGCGGCCCAGGAGAGTGTTCTCGCCCGCGCCAGGACGGTGCTGGACTCAAAGACCGCGCCCGTGGAGGAGAAGGTGAAAGCGGTGGAGAGCGTCGCCACCGGCGAACGATCGCGGCAGGCGGCGGGTTGGCTGCTGGACCGCCTGCTGGACGATCCCGCGGCCGGCCAGGCGGCGCGGTTGTTCGATCCGGCCCTGGCGCCGGCGCTCCAGGCCGCGCTGGCGCGCCAGGTGGCCACGGGCGCTCCGGCCCGGCGCTGGGCGATGGAGGCCGTCCGCCCGGGCGGCGCGACCGCCTGGCTCCGGCGGCTGCTGCTCCTGGAGGCGCTGGCGACCGGGCCGGGGCGGGAAGACGACGTGACGGCGCTCTTGCGCGAGCGGCTGGGCGAACGCGAGCGGGCGCCGGCCATCCGGGCACGGGCCATTGATCTGCTGGCCTCGGGGCGTGACGGCGCGTCGTACGGCGAGTTCCTGCGGCTGGCGGGCAACGCGGCCCAGCCGTGGCCGGTGCGGGTGGCGGCGCTGGCCGGGGCGAAGGAGTTCGGCGCGGATCGCTTTCGCCGCGAGCGTGCCCCCGACAAAGTGATTCCCCTGCTGGCGGCGGAGAGCGGCGGCCGCGTGCGCGGCGACGCGGTGGACCTGCTGGAGTCGCGCACCGCACAGACATTCAGAGACGATCGCCCAGCGAGGTAGCGCTGGTGGCACGCGGCGGCTGACGCGCCGGAGGGGGGCGTGGCGGCGCCGGTGGCGCGAACCGAGCCGCCCCTGCCGCCGTTCTTCGGGCTTTCGCCGCGGGCGCGCCGGGTGGCGTTCGTGCTGGACGTGTCGTCGAGCATGTTCGGCGCCCTGCCCGACGGCGTCGCCCGGCGGCTGGCCGCGCTCAACCCCGGGCGCAAGATGGCGGTGGAGGAGATCACGCAGAAAATCCAGTTGGCGCGTTTCGAACTCGCGAGCGCCGTGCGGGAGATGCCGGAGGGCACGCTGTTCAACGTGCACTTCTTCGGCGACTTCGTGGAGACGCTTTTCCCCGAAGGCGCGCGCTCGGCCGGGGAGCGCTCCCGCGCCGAGGCGGTTGAAAAGATCAACGCGGTCACCACCCAGCCGAACACCAACTTCTTTGACGCCTTGATGGTGGCGCTGGGCGAGCCGGAGGGCGACCCCGCGCCGCCCGCGGGGCGGCCCTACGCCCGGCGGCTGGAGACGGCGCTCGCCGCCCATTACGCCGGCGGGACGGACACGATCTTCTTCCTCACCGACGGCTTCGCCACTCGCGGGCGGTACGGGGCGCCGGACCTGGACAAGAACCCCGAACGCTACCAGGCCAACATGCGGCTTCTGGAGGCCGAGATCGCCCTGCGCAACCGGCTGCGCCGCGTGAAGGTCCACACCGTGGGCGTCGGGCCGCACGACGGCCGGACGCTCGCCGCGCTGGCGCGCGCCACCGGCGGAACCTACGTGGATCTCTCGCAATGAGGCCCGGCGCGCTCTCCATCGCCGGGATGCTGCTGGTGGCCCTGCTCGGCCGCGGGGCGCCGGTCTTCGCGGCGGAGTCCAAGGTTGAGGTTCAGATCGGCAAGGTCCAGGCGCTGGTCACCAGCAAGGAGAAGCCCCGGACCGAGTTGCGCAAGGCCATCGGCTCGGAGTTGGCGGAACTGCTGATCCTGGTTCTCCCGAAGGAAACCCCGCCCGCGCAGGTTCTGGGCGTGGTGGACCTCTGCCTTTTCTACCGGCGCGCCGACCCCGATCCGTGGCTGCACGACAAAATGGCGGAGATCCTGGAGCAACTGCGCGACACCCACGGCGACCTCATCGCCGACCATGTCCGCAAGGGATTGAAGAACGAGCCGGACTGGCGCGTGCGCGACTGGATCGTGCGCCTGGTGGCCAGCCTGGCGCCGCCGGATCGTTTCGCCTTCTTCAGCGCGACCTGGGACCGCGACGTGAACCCCTACGTCCGCGAAACCGCGCTGGAAATGGTGGGCGAGCACGGCCTGCGCGTGGACGAGAACCAGGTGGACGCGATCATGCGGGTGATCGGCGACGCCGAACAGGACTGGCAGCGGCACGTGGCCGCCATCCGCGCGCTGGCCAAGGCGGCGCGGCAAAGCGCCGCGCCGGTCACCCGCAAGGCCGCGCAGAAACTGGCCGCCCAGGTGGCGGAGGCGGAGTGGTCGCCGCGCCAGCGCGAACTGGTCGCCGCCCTGCGCCGCCTCACCGGAGCCGGCTCGTTGGAGGAACACGCGCCCTTCCAGCGGCGCGCCGAGTACTGGCGTCGGGTCATGGAATTCGACTCCCGCAACCGGCCGCTGGCCGACCTCTCGCTCAAGGGGCTGGCGCCGACGCCCGGGCCGACCCTCTTCGGCCGGCCCATCGTCGAGCGCCGGGCGCTCTTCCTGGTCGACATCTCCGAGAGCATGCTCGCCCCGCTCGACCGCGGCGACGTCGACAAGGTCGCGCGCGAACACTGGGCCGACGTGCCGGCCGCGCGCGTCGCGGAGACCAAGACCCGCCTGGACGCCGTCTGCCTGGAACTGGAGCGGGCCGTGAACGCCGCGCCCGGCGCACAGGGGTTCACCGTGGTGGTCTTCGCCGAGACGGCCGCGGCGCTCGACCTCCGTTTCCTCTCCACGAACGACGACCGCGCCAAACTGATCGCGCGCCTCGCCAACGTCCGCGCCGGCCGCGACCCTCTCCGCCCCGGCGGCATCTCCAACCTCGCCGCGGCGCTCGACCGCTGCCTGGCCCTCGACACCAGCGGCACCGAAACCCGCGCCGACCAGCTCTCCGACTACAACCGCCGCGACGGGCCACAGGCCATCTACCTGCTCTCCGACGGCGACTACACCACCACCCCCTTCGTCGGCAACCACAACGCCTTCGTCGCCGACTTCCAGGGCGTCAACCGCTACCGCCGCCTGGTGGTTCACACCTTTCCGCTTCCCGGCGCGGGCGCGGCGCGCTCGTTTCTCAGTCACCTCGCGACGGAGACGGGCGGCGCCTTCACCAAGGTTCTGAAGTGACGGCGGCTGCCCCGATCCCGGTCCATGACCATGCACATGCCTCCCACGCCACCCCAAAACGTTGACCTGCGCACCTTCACCTACCTCGACGTGCTGCAACCGCAGACGGCGTCGTTCCTGGCCACGGTGGAACAGGGCTACCTGCCCATCGAGGAGCAGGCCGCGCTCTTCGTCGAGGTGCAGCCGGGCATCAGCATCAACCGCGTGACCGACATCGCCACCAAGCGCACCGACGTGCAGCCCGGCATGATGATTGTTGAACGCGCCTTTGGCGTGCTGGAGATGCACTCGTTCGACCAGGGCCAGGTGCGCGCCGCCGGGCAGGCCATTCTCGACTATTATGGAAAGACCATCGACGACCGCCTCCGCCCGCGCGTGCTGTCCAGCGAGATCATTCGCGGCGTCGATCCCCATCAGAGCATGCTGATCAACCGCATGCGCCACGGGGAGATGATTCTCAAGGGTCAGGCGCTCTATATCCTTGAAGTGCACCCCGCCGGCTACGCGGCCATCGCTTGCAACGAGGCCGAGAAGCACGCCCCCATTCAGGTGCTGGAGATGCTCTCGTTCGGCGCCTTCGGCCGCCTCTGGCTCGGCGGCGGCGACGCCGAGATCACCGAGGCCCGCGCCGCCGCCGAGCGCACGCTGGCCGCGATCACCGGCCGGCCCAACGAGCAGGCGACGCACCTGTAGGGGACGGGGCGCGGGGCGAGGGACGCGAGGCGCGGGGC
>JACQVU010000278.1 GCA_016209585.1 Planctomycetota bacterium | reverse complement strand
GACCACGGTCACGGCGCCCTCGTTCGCTCCGCGCGTTCCGTGGCACGAGGCGACCTGGTTCGAGGTCGCCAGCAACGCGGGCGTGTTGCTGTTCCTGATGGTGGCGCCCATCGCGTGTATCCTGGCGTTGCTGTTGATCTTCAAGTAACCCGCGGTGCGAGCGCTATGCCCGGCGGAAGTCTCATGCGAGCGCGCGGGGGAGGCGTCGGGCTGGCCGTCGGCGTGGTCCTGGCCGTCTGGATCCCGACGGCGCACGCGGAAGAAGCGCCGGGCACTCCCCCCGCCGCGACCAAACCCGTCGCTGAAACTTCACGCGCGCCCTTGTCGCCGGCGCTGCTGCCGCTCCCCGCGAAAGCCGATGTTTCCGGCGAGTTTCTCGCGTTTCCCGCGGGCGCGCGGGCGGAGATCGACCTGGCTGATCCGTTCGCGACCTCCTCCGCCGCGGACCGCCTGCGGTCGGCGTTGGCCGGATGCGGCTACTCCGTTCCGTCGTCTTCCGGGTCGGGCGGCCAGCGCACGTCGGACGCCGCGCGGACGCCGCTCCCGGCGGCGCTGGTGGTCGCCGGCCGCCGGGATGAAACCCTCGCCGGCGAGGCCTACCGCGTGGAGGTGGAGGCGCGCAGTCCGGCCGCCGCCCGCGTGACGCTGGCGTTCGCCGGCGAGACGGGATTGACGCGGGCCGCCGCCACGCTGGCCGGCCTGTTCGCGCCGGTGGCGGGGGGCGCGCGCGTGCCGCGGGCCGCGCGGATCGAGGACGCTCCGGTTTTCGCGGAGCGCGGAGTGATGGAGGCGACGGTCGGCGCGGGTCTGTCGGCGTCGCGCCGCCGGGCGCTGTTGGACGCCATGTGGGGCGCCAAGTTGAACGCCCTGTTTCTCGCCCCCGGCGGCGACCCGCTGCTCACCACCCGCTGGCGCGAGCCCTATCCCCGCGCGGAGGCGGAGGCGCTGCGCGACTTGGCTCGCTACGCCCGCGAGCGGGCGATCGTCCCTGGTGTCGGCGTGCGGCCGGGGCCGGACTTCGACCTGGGCGGCGAGCGCGACGCGCTGGCCCTGGGCGCGAAACTGGCCCAGTTGCGGGAGAGCGGCATCCGCCGCGCGGTGCTGATCCTCACGGCGCTTCCGGCGGCGACGGCCGACCCGGCGTTGCTGGCGCGCTTTCCGCGCGGCGACAACGACCCCGCCAACTTCTCCGTCGCCGGCGCGGCCCACGGGACGTTCGCGGCGCGGGCGCTGGCGGCGGCGCCCGGCGACGTGCGGCTCTACGTTCTCCCCGCCGAACCCTGGGGCGGACCGACCCCCTACAAGCGCGAACTGGGCATGCGTTTGCCGGAAGGCGTCACCCTCTTCTGGATGGGCCTCACGCCGCACGATCCCGCGGTGCGCGAGGCGGACCTCCGCGCCGTCGCCGAGTGTTATCGCCACCCGGTGATCCTGTGGGAGAACTTCCCCGGAGCGCCAGCCGCCGAAGGCCGCGAGCGTCGCGTGGTCCTGGGCGCGGCGCGGCCCCGCCGCGTGGAACTGGCGCGGTGGACACCGGGGGTGGTTTCCACCATCGGCGAGCCCTCCGCGGCGGCGGCCGTCCCCCTCGCCACGCGGGCCGACAGCCTGTGGAACCCGGCGGCCTACGAGCCGGATCGCTCCCACCGGGTGGCGCTCGCCGGGGCGTTGCGCCCCGCGCCCGCGACGAGCGAGAGCGCGCGCCAGCCGGGCGCCGGCGGCGCGGAATCGGGCGGGGAGGAGCGGTCGGCGCGAGCGGCGGCGGCGCTGGCGGATCTGCTCCGCGGCCCTTACTCTCCCACGCCGGAGGCCGAGCGGCTGGATTCGCTGATCCGGCGATACGAGCAGGCCGCGGCCGACTTCCGCGCGAACCCCGGCAGCGCCCGCCTTGACGCCCTGCGCCAGGCCCGCGCCGCCGACCTGCGCGCCTTCCTCTCCGACGCCCGCGGCCTTTCCGGCTGGTGCGAGTCCACGCTGGCCGACCGCGACCTGTTCGACGACTTGGCCCCTTTTCTGGGCCGGGTCGCGCGCCTGGGCCGGGTCGGGCTGTTGGCGCTGGAATTGGACCTGAACGGCGCCGATCCGGCCGCCGACCGCGAGACGCGCGCGGCGCTGGCCAAGGAACTGGACCACCGCCTCCGCCTCCTCGCCGAAGGAAGCGCCGAGCCGGCGGCCGCCCTCGCGGCGGGCGGCGACTCCATCGAACGGTTCGCGCGCCGCGCCCTTTCCCGCGCGCCATAACCGCGGCCGGCCGGATATCATTCGGGCATGGACGAGCCGGCGCTGGTGGTCAACGAGGTCTTCCACTCCATCCAGGGCGAGGGCACCCGCGCGGGCCTGCCCTGCGTCTTCGTCCGCCTCACCGGGTGCAACCTGCGCTGCTCCTACTGCGACACCGAGTACGCCTTCGACGGCGGCCGCCGCGTCAGCGTCGAGGCGCTGCTCGCCGAGATCGGCCGCTACCCCTGCGACCTGGTGGAGATCACCGGAGGCGAGCCGCTGCTGCAGCCACAGACGCCGCTGCTGGCCCGCCGGCTGCGGGAGGCCGGGAAGACCGTGCTGGTCGAGACCGACGGCGAACGCGACATCTCGGTGCTTCCCCCCGGCGTCATCCGCATCATCGACGTGAAGACCCCCTCGTCGGGCGAGGTCCATCGCCACCGCTGGGAGAACATGGCGCTGCTCACGGCCGACGACGAGGTGAAGTTCGTCGTCGGCACGCGGGAAGATTACGAATACGCCCGCGAGGTGGTCGGCCGGCATCGGCTGGAGCAACGGTGCGCCGTGCTCTTCTCACCGGTGCACGGCAAACTCCCTCCGACCGACCTCGCGCGCTGGATGCTGGCCGACGGCCAGGGCGCGCGCCTGCAGGTGCAGTTGCACAAGGTGATCTGGGGACCCGACGCCCGGGGCGTGTGAGCCGGGTCTGAAGCCGCGCTCGCCAGAGCGCCACGAACCGCCATGGCCGAGTTGACATCGGGAACCCGGACGCCGGACCTCGCGGTGTGCGAGACGGCGCTGCGCCTGGCCGGCGACGTCGTGGCGCGCGCCTCCCGCGCCCTGGCCGCGGCCAGCCGCGAGGGCGCCGAAATTTCGGTCGCCCGCATGGACCGGCGCCAGGTGGCCTGCTGCGATCTCTGCCACATGCTGGCGCAGACCGAGGCCGCGCGCGCCATCCTCGACCACGCCGCCGCCGCCCGCCGGAAGGCCCCCGACGCCGGCCCGCTGGTCGAAGAGCGGCTGGCCGCGCTCTTCGTGGCCGAGACCGCGGCCGACGTGCAGGCCCGCGTGCTGGCCCGGCCGGCGGAGTTCGGCTTCGGTTCAGCCGCGGAGGTGTTCGCCCTCACCGGCGCGGCCGACTACCAGCAGGCCCTGGCGCTGGGCGGCGGCGCGGCCAACGTTGACGCCGCCGCGCGCCACCTGGCCGAGAGCGGCGGCGCGGGCGATGCGCTGCTTTCAGAAGACCACGCCGTGATGCGCGACGCCTTCCGCGCCTTCGCCGACGAGAAGGTGAAGCCCATCGCCGAGCGCGTCCACCGCCACGACGAGTTGGTGCCGGAGGAGTTGATCGCCGAGTTGGCCGACATGGGCTGCTTCGGCGCGTCGATTCCCGAACGGTACGGCGGCTTCCAGTCTGACGCCCGGCCCGACAACACCGGCATGGTGGTGGTCACGGAAGAGTTGTCGCGGGCCTCGCTGGGCGCGGCCGGGTCGCTCATCACCCGGCCCGAGATCCTCTCCAAGGCCCTCCTCAAGGGCGGCACGGAGGAGCAGAAACAGACCTGGCTGCCCCTGATCGCCACCGGCCAGAAGATGGTGGCCGTGGCCGTGACGGAGCCGGACTACGGCTCCGACGTGGCCGCTTTGAAGGTCGCGGCGGCGCGCGTGCCCGGTGGCTGGCGGCTGACCGGCGTGAAAACCTGGTGCACCTTCGCCGGCCGCGCGGAGTTGCTGATGGTGCTGGCGCGCACCGACCCCGACCCGACGCGCGCCCACAAGGGGCTGTCGGTGTTCATCGTGGAGAAGCCGCGGTTCGACGGCCACGTCTTCACGCACGCGCAGCCCGCCGTGAACGGCGCGCCGAGCGGCGGCCGGATCGAGGGGCGGGCGATTCCGACCATCGGCTATCGCGGCATGCACTCGTTCGAGGTGGTGTTCGAGGAATACTTCGTGCCGCAGGCGAACCTCATCGGCCAGGGCGGGGGCGAGGGGCGCGGCTTCTACCTGCAGATGGAGGGCTTCGCCGGCGGGCGGTTGCAGACCGCGGCGCGCGCTCTGGGCGTCATGCAGGCCGCGTTCGACGACGCCTTGGCCTACGCCCGCGAGCGGGAGGTGTTTGGCCAGCCGCTCATCGCCTATCAACTCACGCGGCACAAACTGGCGCGCATGGCGGCCGCCATCTCGGCCATTCGCCAGATGAGTTACAAGGTCGCCCGCCTGATGGACGAGGGCGGCGGCAGCGCCGAGGCCGCGTTGGTGAAACTCTTCGCCTCCCGGTCGGCCGAGTGGGTCTGCCGCGAGGCGCAGCAGATCCACGGTGGCATGGGCTACGCCGAGGAGTACGCCGTGTCGCGCTACTTCCTCGACGCCCGCGTGCTTTCCATCTTCGAGGGGGCCGAGGAGACGCTGGCGCTGCGCGTCGTCGCGCGCGCCCACTTGGCGCGGACGCTGGCGACCATGGACACCGGCGCCTGAGCACCACGGCGTGCGGCGGCGGCGGGCCGCGCGTGGCGCGTCGCGGCGGGGCCGGTCGCAACCGTTTACCACCCTCGGAGACCTATCCGCAGATGACGCAGATGAACGCAGAAAAAGCCGGAGGATGAGGGATGAAAGAAGGTCTCAGGTTGAAGGCTGACGTCTTGATGGCGGAACGACCAACGTACATGCGCCCGCGGAGGGCGGGCGCAATATCGGACATGCGCCTCGCGAGGGCGGCGGACTCGACCTTGGCGTCCGAGGGTGATATGGTGGTGTCCGTCGTGTTCGGCTGGCGTCCCTCATCGGACGCCGCGCGCGAATGTCGCGGCGAGGACGTGGAGGGGCGGTAGGGGGAGGGCAGCGAGTTCGCGCCCGATGGTGAGATTGGCCGGTTCGCGGATACGCCGACCGTGGGCTTTTCGCTGACGGCGGCGCGCTTGGCTATCCGCTCGAAGCAAGCCGCGATGGCCGCCAAGTCCGGACTTCTTTGAAACCGACATGCCGTGACACCTATGCCTCTGAGTGACGTACAAATCGGGGCGTTGGTGGAGAAGTACGAGCGGGAACGTGACCGTTACGAGAAAATGGCCTCCACCGTCGCGCGTTGGTTGGGTGCGCAGTTACGGTCTTCGGTGGTGAGGCACCTTCTCACGTTTCGGAGCAAGGATACACAGAGCCTGCGAGCGAAACTGCAGCAGGAGAGCGGTACGCTGGATTTCCACATGCTGGAACGCGAATTCGGCACTTCGATTCTCGATCTGGCCGGAGTTCGGGTGTTGCTGTACCGCGACTGCGATCTCGAACGGGCCGCGGCTCTGGTGGAGCAACTATTCCGCCTGGAAGCGGGGGATCGATTCCGCAAGGACTTCCTCGCTCCCGGAGAGTATCGGGCGTTGCATCGCGTGGTCGCCTTGTCAAGTCACGACCTCGAGGGTGATTCGTTGCTCTCGAACCTCCAGGGCGTCGTCTGCGAGGTTCAAGTCGTCACGCTGGCGAATCACATCTGGAATGAACTTGAGCACGACATTCGGTACAAAACTCGAAACGGCGAACCGGATGAGACTCAAGGCAGACTCCTCGGCGCGCTGCGCGGGCAGGTGGACGCGCTGAACGGGACTGTTACCCAACTGATGGAGGCGACGGATGCATGCGTCGCGAAGAACACGCAGATCATCGGGGGTCCGGATGACTTGCGGCGGTTAATGGAAGATCGAGTGAAACGCTCGCTCCACGGCGACTTCGGCAAGCTTTTCGACCTTCTCGACAAGACACACGAGGTGCTGACGCGCGCAGTTCTCGACAACCTGCCGATCTGGACCCAGGTCGACCGCGAACGTGGCGTGCGCCTGGCCCATCGGGCGACGGGCTCGCACATGGTGGTTGATGATGTTATGGTGGTAGTCGGCTCTCTGTGGGGAACTTTCGGTGAGAGTTTCCTCGAAGTGGCCCGATCGTGGCGGGGACGGCGGGGAGCATTCGCGACCTTTGTGGCGAAGCGATTGGCCGCTCTGAATGCGCCAGAGGAGCGGCCCGGTGACGTGGATGAACCGTAGGAATGACCATGCCGTCCTTCGCTGACATCGAAAACCTGTTGTTGCGGTACCGCCGTCGTTACCGGTACCTGGCTGTGTTCGTCGACGACGTCGATGAGTTCCGCGCGGCGGATCTGGCGCAACGGGTCGCCGTCATCGAACAGTCTCCTCTGCGCCTGAGCATCCCTACTTCGCGTGGTCGCATGGTCGCTGAGGTTGCCACCGACAAGGGAGTCGCGCGGTTTGAACTGACCGATCGCGACAGGGGTCTCGCGTCGACGGTCGCTGGCAGCGCGGCTGTCGACGGGCTGATCGGAAGCGCCATCGGCGCAGCGACCGGGTCCAAAGACGGATTGTTGGGCGGGTTGGTTCTGGGCATGCTCTCGGGTGCGCTCGTCGGCGCGGCCATCACGTCGCCGGACTCCCATCGGATTTTCTCGCTTCTGTTCGATCATACGACGGGCGAATGGCGGGTCTACGATGGTCCCTTCCTTCCTTGGGCGAAACAGCAGTTGGCGGGGTAGTGACAGACCCCAGGGTATTGTGTCAATATGGACTTTTACGATGATGAGGGCGGTAATTCACAGTGTGCTGAGCGAGTTGACAAGGAAGGCCATTTGGGGGGGGCCGTAGATAGCGAGACAATCCATATCGAAACTTGACTGGGCTCAGGAGCGCGTTGCCCAACCGGCTCCCGACACTACGTCAGTCGTCAATGTGTGCACAACATGACGGGATCCTTCAATCTCATCGGCAAACGCCTGCCCCTGGTCGACAGCCGCCCCAAGGTGACGGGCGAGGGCGGGTACACGGATGACATCACGCTGCCCAGCATGCTGGTCGGCAAGATTCTGCGTTCCCCCCACGCCCACGCCCGCGTGCGGCGCGTCGACTTCTCGCGGGCGGAGAATATCCCCGGCGTCCGGGCCTGCGTCGACGGGCGCGAGAGCCGCGTGAAGTTCGGCGTGTTGCCGGTCTCCAAGGACGAGACCGCCTTCGCCGTGGAGAAGACGATCTACGTCGGCGACCAGGTCGCCGCCGTGGCGGCGGAGAGCGAGGCCATCGCCAACCGGGCGCTGAAAGCCATCCGCGTCGAGTACGAGCCGCTGCCCGCGTATTTGAAGATGGAGGAGAGCCTGTCGCCGGGAGAGGTCATCCACCCGGAGACCAAGCGCGCCGACAACGTGCACAAGGCGGTGGAGCAGTCTTTCGGCGACACCGGCGCCGCGTTCCGGGAGGCGAAACACCGCGCCTCGGCGGAGTTCGCGTTCGCCGGGTTGAACCACGCCTTCACCGAGCCGCATTGCGTCATCGCACACTATGATACGGAGGGGCGCCTCACCGTCTGGTCGGCCACGCAGGTGCCGCACTATCTTCATCGCGCGCTGTCGGAAGTGATGGAGATGCCCATGCACCGCATCCGCGTGGTGAAGCCCCTCGTCGGCGGGGGGTTCGGCGGGAAGTCGGACCCGTTCCCTCATGAGATGGCGGCGGCCATTCTGTCGCGCAGGACGCGGAGGCCCGTGAAGATCCTCTTCGATCGCGAGGAAGTCTTCTTGCTCAACCACGGGCGTCACCCGACGAAAACGAAGGTGGCCCTCTCCATGGACGAGCGCGGCCATTTCACCGGCATGGAGGTGAACGCCCTCATCGACGGCGGCGCGTGGGGGTCGTTCGGCGTCGTCTCCACCTATTACAACGGCGTTCTGTCGCAGGGGCCGTACGGGTTCGACACGTTTCGCTATTCGGGCAAGCGGGTCTATTCGAACAAGCCGCCGTCGGGCGCCATGCGCGGCCACGGCAGCGTGAACACGCGCTTCGCCATCGAGGTGCTGATCGACGAGATGGCCGCCCAGGCCGGCATCGACCCCATCGAACTCCGCCTGCGCAATTGCCTCAAGAAAGACTCGAAGACCCTCAACGAGTTCCGCATCACCAGCATCGGCATCGAAGAGGCGCTGGTGAAGGTGCGCGACGCCTCCGGCTGGCGCGACAAGCACGGCCAGTTGCCGTACGGCCGGGGCATTGGCGTGGCCTGCGGGTTCTACATCTCCGGCTCGGCGCACCGCATCCACCGCAACCGGTTCCCGCAGAGCACGGCGCACCTGAAGATCGACATGGACGGTGCGGTCATCGTCCACTGCGGCGCCGCCGACATCGGCCAGGGGTCCGACACGATGCTCGCCCAGTGCGTGGCCGAAGTGCTGGGCGTGGAGATCGGGCGCGTCAAGGTGAAGGCGCAAGACTCCGACACCGCGCCGTTCGACCTCGGCTCCTACTCCTCGCGCGTGACCTTCATGGCCGGCAACGCCGCCAAGCAGGCGGCGGAGCGCGTCCGCGACACCTTGCTCCAGGCGGCGCGGAAGATCACCGGCGCTGGGGCTGGCGAGGCGTTCACCTTCCACGACGAAGCCATCGTCTCAGCCCGCGACCCGGCCGTCCGGGTCACGTTCGACGAGGCGCTCTTCGAGGCCATGGCCGACCACGGCGCGCTCCTGGCGACGGGAATGTACGGCGACGCCCCCCCCATGGGCGGCGGCGACAAGTGGAAAGGCTCCGCGGCCGGGCTGGCGCCGTCATACTCCTACCAGGCCTTCATCGCCGAGGTGGAGGTGGACCCGGAGACGGGCTTCGTCACGGTCGAGCATGTCTGGGCCGCGCACGACTGCGGCCGGGCGCTCAACCCCCTGGCCGTCGAAGGGCAGATCGAAGGCTCCATCCACATGGGTCTCGGCCAGGCGCTTCAGGAAGAGATGGTCTACCACAAGGGCACGCTGCTCAACGCCAACCTGCTCGACTACCGCCCGCTCACGTCGAAGCAGATGCCGAAGGTGGAGGTGTTCATCGTCGAGTCGATCGACCCCGAGGGGCCGTTCGGCGCCAAGGAGTGCGGCGAGGGCGCCCTGGCCCCCATCATCCCCGCCGTGGCCAACGCCATCCACGACGCCGTGGGTGTTCGCCTGTACGAAACGCCCATGACCCCCGACAAGGTCTTCGCCGCCCTGGAACGCGCCCGCGGCCCGGCGCCCGCGCGCGCCCGCGCCCGCGCCGGAACGAAGTAACACAACCCGTAACAGCCCGTGACCGAGGATGGGAATCATGGTGGAAAAGGTGGTCATCATCGGCAGCGGCCCGGCCGCGCACACCGCCGCCATCTACGCCGCGCGGGCCGAGATGCAACCCGTGCTGTTCGAGGGGTTCATGGCCGGCGGCGTGGCCGCGGGCGGCCAACTGACCACGACCACGGAGGTTGAGAACTTCCCCGGCTTCCCCGACGGCATCCCCGGCCCGGAACTGACCGAGCGGTTCCGCGCCCAGTCGGCGCGGTTCGGGACGCGCCTTCACACCGAAACGGTGACGCGCGTGGACCTCTCCAGCCGGCCGTTCCGGGTGTTCACCGACGAACGCGAGGTGGACGCCCTGACGCTGATCATCGCCACCGGCGCCACCGCGAAGCGGATGGACCTCCCCGGCGCGCGCGACGGCGAGTTGTGGCAGAAGGGCGTCTCCGCCTGCGCGGTGTGCGACGGGGCGCTGCCCATTTTCCGCGACCGCCCGCTCGTGGTCATCGGCGGCGGCGACTCCGCCATGGAGGAGAGCACCTTTCTCACGAAGTACGGCTCGCGCGTGTACCTCGTGCATCGGCGCGACGAACTGCGGGCCTCGCGCATCATGCAGCAACGCGTGCGGAGCAATCCGAAAATCGAACTGGTGCTGTCCCACGTGCCGGTGGCGGCGATCGGCGCGGCGAAACTCGAAGGCGTGAAGGTGCGCGACGTGACGACCAATCGCGAGCGGGTCATCGCGGCGGGCGGGCTGTTCTTCGCCATCGGCCACCAGCCCAACACCGACTTTCTCGGCGGCCAGGTGAAGTGCGACGCCGACGGCTACGTCGTCACCAAGCCCGGCACGGTGGAAACGAGCGTGCCCGGCGTCTTCGCCGCCGGCGACGTGCAGGACAAGAAGTGGCGCCAGGCCGTCACCGCCGCCGGCACGGGATGCATGGCGGCGCTTTCGGCGGAGCATTTTCTGGCGGAGCATGGGTAGCGTCGTCGCGCGCCAGGGAATGACGCCACGCGCCAAGTGCGGCACCGCGAAGAACGTGTCGGCGCGTTTCTTCCACCGCGGCAGAATACGGCGAAACCCGAATCCCTGGCCGGTCGCCCGAGTTCCGGGTCTCGTGCCCGCCACGGGAACGCTTTTCCCGGGCTCCGCGCCGTCACTTGACTGGTCGGGTGGCCCGATCTATATTCGTCTATATGAATATGAACTTCGCGCCCGCGCGAACCCCTGTGGATCGCCTGTTCCGGGCGTTCTCGGACCGGACCCGGATTCGAATCTTGCACCTCCTCCGGGACGGCGAACTCTGCGTCGGCGACCTCGTCTCCATCCTGGGAGTTCCCCAGGCGAAGACTTCGAGGCATCTCGCCTACCTCCGGCGGGCGGAGTTGGTCGTCGCGCGCGAGGATGGCCTCTGGATGTTCTACTCGCTCGCCCCGGCGAGGAGCGCTTTCCATGAGAAGCTGCTCGAATGCCTGGCCGCCTGCTTCCAGGAGGTTCCGGATCTCGCGGCTGACGCCCGTCAAGCCCGGAGGGTCAGGAAGTCCGGTGGATGCTGCCCCGATGACGTTGTTCGGGGACGGGCCCGCGTCGAGGTAATTCGATGAGTGACGAGCCGCGCGGCGTGGCCCGGAGCCTGCCCGCCCTCGACCGCTTCCTGACGTTGTGGATCTTCCTCGCCATGGGGATCGGCCTCGGAAGCGGGTGCCTGTTTCCGGGCGTCGTGCCGTTCCTCAACGGGTTCAGCGTCGGTACGACCTCCATTCCCATCGCCGTCGGGCTCATCTTGATGATGTACCCGCCGCTGGCGAACGTGCGCCACGAGGAGATGGGGCGCGTTTTCCGCGACGGGCGCGTGCTCCTGCTCTCCCTCATCCAGAACTGGGTCGTGGGTCCGCTCTTGATGTTCGCGCTCGCCCTCCTTTTCCTGCGCGACAAACCCGAGTACATGGTGGGCCTCATCATGAT
>JACQVU010000261.1 GCA_016209585.1 Planctomycetota bacterium | reverse complement strand
GGGGTTGCGGTCTTCCGGCCGGTCGCTGCCCAGTTTGACGTTGCGGAGGGCCGGCACGTAGGCCACCTCCTCTTTGGTTTTGGCGAGGTCGCGCTGATGGCGGCGGTGGACGGCGGTCCGGCAGAGGTCGGCGACCTCGCTGGTGGTTTTCGGATCGCCGCGCAACGCGCCCGCCGCCGCGCCGTCGGCGATGGCGGCGTCCCAGGCCTCCTTCCGCACGGCCTCGCGCATGCGCTGCGCGATCGTCTCCAGTTCCGCCGCCTCCGCGGTTCGCGTGGCGGTTTCGGCCTGTTCCTTCACGTCGGGGCTCACGTCCGGCGCGGCGAGCGTGGCGGCCAGGAGGCGGCGCGCCTCGGCGTGGTCGCCGCGATTGAGCGCGCCCTGGCCGTCGAGCAGCAGTTTCCCGGCGCGGGCCTCGTTAAGTTTCTGGCGGAGGTCGTCGGTCTCGCGCACGTCCAACGCCTGCGCCAGCGCGGTCTCCGCGGCCGGGTAGTCGCGGCGGCGCAGGGCCTCCTCGGCGGCGTTGACTTTGTCGGTGAAGTTTTTCTGTTCCTCCTGGGCGCGTTTGAGGCGCGCGGCGAGATCCGACAGAGCCTTCTCGTCATCTTTGTGTCCCACGCGCTTGAACCGTTCGGCGCGCCGGGCGAAAAGCAACTCGGCCAGGCCCAGTTCCCCGGCCTCCACGGCGCAGTCCGCCCCGGCCACGGCGGTGAGGAAGTGCTCGCGCTGGGCCTCGTCGTTTTCGGGCCAGAGGAAGATGGCGTTTTCGACGCCGGTGAGGGCGTCGGAGAAGGTGTCGATGGCTTCGCGGAACTTGGCGCGCGCCGCGGCCACGTTGGCGGCGCCTTCCGCGGCGGCGGCGGGCACGGGGCCGGCGCTCGCGCTCGCGCCCTCATCCGCGGGCGCGGGTTTCTGGCGGAGGGCCTCAGCCTCGAGGCGCAACGCGGCGGCGCTGGCGGCCTGCTGTTTCGCGGCGGCGAGGGCGTCGATGGAAGCGCGCTGGGTCTTGGCCTGGGCGCGCGCGTCGGCGACGACCTTGACCCGCTCCTTGAGGGAACGGGCGTCATCGTTGCCGGTCCACTTGGCCAGGGCCTGTTCGCAGAGCGACTTGGCCTCGTCCAGCCGTTCGTCGGCGGCGTCGAGGGGCGGTTTCGCCTCCTCAGCCTCGACGATGACGCGCGCCTGGGCGGACTCGGAGAGCGACTGCGCCTGCGCCGCTTTCTCGGTCTTTTGCCGCTCGGCCTCCTTCACCGAGGCCAGGCGGCGCTCTTCCAGCCCCTTCACGGTGGCGCGGCCGGCGATCACGTCGCGGTCGGTCTCGTCCTTGCCGGCGGCGGTGTCGTACAGGCCGGTGGCCCGCGCGTAGTAGTCGTGATCGGTGATGCGGTCGCTTTCCAGGGCCTGGCCGCGCGCGATGAGCGAGGCGGCCTCACGGACCAGGGCCGCCACTTCGAGGCGTTTCTGTTCCCGCGCCTGTTCCGCGGCCCAGAAGAGGTAGGAGCCGCCGCCGGCGACGACGGCGACGAAGGCCGCGACCAGGGCGCTGACGAGGCGGTGCTTGCGCACCTTGCGAACGGCGCGGCCCAAGGCGCTGATGGGCCGGGCGGAGATCGGCTCTTTGTCGAGGAATCGCTGGAGGTCGGCCGCCAGCGCCCCGCAGTCGGGATAGCGGCGGTTCTTGTCCTTCTCCATCGCCTTGAGGGCGATGGTCTCCAGGTCGCGCGGCACGGCGGCGTTCACGCGCCGGGGCGGCACGGGGTCGTCGTTCACCACGGCGATGAGCACTGCGTGCATGTCGTCGGCCTGGAACGGCCGGGTGAGCGTGAGCATCTCATACAACGTGACGCCGAGAGAGTACTGGTCAGACCGGGCGTCGATCTCGGCGCGCGCCCCACGGGCCTGTTCGGGAGACATGTAGGCCGGCGTGCCCATCACGTCGCCCGTCCGGGTGAGCGTTTCGGCCTCCTCCTCCGCGGCCAGGCCGAAGTCGGCGATCATCAGCCGCCCCTCGCCCGTGACCATCATGTTGGCCGGCTTCACGTCGCGGTGGACCACGCCGCGCTCGTGGCCGTGGGCCAGCCCCTTCGCGGCCTGGATGACCAGCCCGGCGGCGCGCTCGAACGTGATGCGCTCGCGCGCGATGATGTCGGCCAGCGTCGCCCCTTCGACGAACTCCATCGCGAAGTAATGCAGCCCCTCGGCCTCGCCGACGCCGAACACCGGCACCACGTTGGGGTGCTGCAACTTCGCCGCGGCCGCGGCCTCGCGCCTGAAACGCTCCAGCGTCTTCTTGTTCAGCGCCAGCGCCTGCGGCAGCACCTTCAAGGCCACCTTGCGGTCCAGCCCCACCTGCTCGGCCAGGTAGACCACGCCCATCGCGCCGTGGCCCAATTCGCGGATGACCTGGTACTGCCCCAGCGCTTGCCCCACCAGCCCGTTCGCGTCGCGCGCGGCGCGCGGCGGCGCCATCGTGGGCTGCGACGTGCCACCCGACCCGCTGCCCGCGGCCCGCGCCGTCGGCTCCGACCCCGTCTCCGATGCCGCGCCCGAAACGTGCCCCGAAGTGTCCACGCGCAGCAGCGTCCCGTCGGTCTCCGACGACCCGCCGCCCGCGGCGTTCTTCCCCG
>JACQVU010000274.1 GCA_016209585.1 Planctomycetota bacterium | reverse complement strand
GGCGTACGGGGCGAGCGCGGTGGCGGCCGCTCTGGCCTGCGGCTCGCCGGTCGCGCGCGCACTGCTGCTGCTTCCACTGGAGCCGGGCGACACCGGCGACGACCGCGGCGCCTGCCGCTTGATCGCGCGGGAGGCGGCGGCGACCGATCCGCTGTCGCTTCTGCCGGCGCGGCTCTTCGCCTCGCTCTTGCGCCACGGCGCGGCCGGAGTGGCGGCGGCGACCGATCTTTTTGAGACGGCCACCGATCCGATCGCCGAGGACGTGGTGAACCAGGTGTTCGCGTTCCTCACGGAGAGCGAGTTTCCGCGGACCGTTGTCCGCCGGGTCGCCGGCGCGCTGCTGGCGCGCTTCCCGGCGGCGTCGACGCGGCTGCGGGCGGCGATCATCCGGTCCCGTGTCGCGGAACATCCCGCTCTGCGCGCGCCGGAGCGGCGGGGCTTCGCCGAGGCCTTCGTGGACGAGGCCCTGCGGGCCTCGCTGCCCGACGCCCGCCAGGAGATTGAGCACGGTGTCACCCGGCTGGGGCCGTCAGCCCTGGCCGTGCTGGTCGAGCGCATGGGGGAAACCCCGGGGGGCAGCGCCGGCGCGGCCCTGCGGCGCATGACGGGAGAGACGGCGCTGGCGGTCGGTGAGCGGAAGACCGCCGCGGTGGCGGCGTTGCTCGCCGGCGCGGCGCGGGCCATTGGGGCCGCCCTGGACGGTGGCCGGACGGAAGACCGCGGCGGGGCCTTCCTGGCGCTTGGCAAGGTCAGTTCGCGGCCGGCGCTGCCCGTTCGGGAGTACCGGGTCGCCTTCAACCGCCTCATCAAGACACGGACCAGCCCCGGCCGCTGGCTGCACGATACGGTTGAGGCGCAGGGCTATCTGGCCGCCCACCCCGCCGCCGCGAAACGTGGGTTGCGCGGGGCGTGCTTCCGCTCCTTCTTCACGGCGATGGGGTGCCATGCGCCGGTCGGCGGGAACCGCGACACGCGGCCGGCGGATCCGCGCCTGAACCGACCCGATACGGAGAGCGACCTGTTTCCTCGCATGCTGCGCGCGCTGGTGCGCCTCTGCCCCATGCCCGACACCGCGCCGCACCTGCGCTGGCAGGCCGTCGAACGGCTAAGGCTGAAGTTCCAGAGCATGGCCCAGGGCGGCGAGCGCTGGGGGCCGCTGGGCGTTTTGGCGCTGGCCAACGCGCTCGCCGACCTCGCCCGCATGCAGCCGGATTCCACCGCCGCGCCCGCCGGCGTGGAATGGGGCGCCGACCAGCACCGCGGCCGGATCGTGCGCACGCTACTGCTGCGGCTCGACCTGGCGCCGGTGGCGGAGATGGCGGCCGCGCTCTGCCGCGACTTCCCCGGCGACCACGCGCTCGACGGCCACGCCGCGGCGCTTATCGCCATGGCGCTGGCCCGTCTGGACCGGGGGGAGGAGGTGGAGCCGGAGGAGCGGCGTCGCCTCTGCCGCATCGCGGCCTTTAGCGCGCGGCGGCCGGTGATCGGCGACCCGAAAAGCCACGATGGACTCCGCCGGCGGGTGCTGCGCGCGCTGGCGGCCCGCGTGCCCGACGGCGCGACCGAGGTCCGCGACCTGCGCGACGACCTCGCCCGCTACACGCGGCAGCCCACCGGCGAAACCGCGAAGACCTGACCGCGCCCTTCCATCGAACCGTCGAGCGCGTGGCGACAGGAATCCTGAGCCGCGTCGGCCCCTTCGGCTTCACGAACCGCGGGGCTTGCGTTGACGCCCGTTCTTCACGGGAACCACGCGGACTTCCGAGATGGCGTCAGGCTCAATAATGATCGGGTGGCCCTCCGCGCTGACCCACACCACGAAATGGGGAGAAATGAGAACCTCAGGCGACGGACAACGGTGACGCAGACCGTTGTCTAAAATGATTTCCAACGGCACGAAGGGCTTTCGACGGAACAACTCGCGAATCACATTGACGTTCATGAAGCACCCGGCGGAATCTGACATCAGCAGTCTCCCACGTCGCCGTCCGCGGCGCAAGCATGCGCATGGCGTGAGCGTGACATCACAGCCAGTTCTTCGCGGCGTACTTGCGGCGGCCGCGCGCCAGCGTGAGCGGGTACCAGATGACGCCCAGCAGCACCGCCCCCGTCGCCGCGCCGGCGGCGGGCAGCGCGGCCACGCCCACCGACCGCAGCAGAATGGCGAGCGCCCCGGCCGTGAGGGTGAGGACGAACAGGAAGAGCAGGAAGGTGCGCTCCAGGAAGCGGAAGCGCCAGGGGTTGTCCACCTCCTGGCGGAGCACGGCGAGGCGGTCGGAGGCGGCGGCGATGGCGATGCGCAGGCGGGCGACCATGCGGGCGGAGAGAAGCAGCGAGATCACGAGGTAGGCCGCGGTGGCCGAGACGCCGTGCCGGCGGAGCAGGTCCGGGGAGATGTCGGTGGCCAGGTCGGGCGCGATGGAGCCGAAACTGGTCATGGCCGCGAAGAAGCCGGTGAAAAGCGCCGCCGCCATGGTGACCACCACGGCCATGTCCTGGTTGGCGGCGTCCATGGACATGCGCGCCCAGCCCTCCTGCGCGCCGTCGGCCACCGCGCCGCCCGTCCAGCCGCCACGCAGTTTGTTCACCACCCGGTTGCCGCGCGCATGGTTCATCAGGAGGAAAAGCAGCAGCAGCGGCGGGACGCCAGCGCCGGCCGCCGGGGCGAGCCAGATGGGCAACGCGAAGCGCGCCGCGAGCGGGGCCAGCGCCATGGCCAGCCCGGCCCCAGCCGCCAGGCCGACGAGGATGATGAAGTTGGCGGTGACCCCCAGCCAGTTGATCCCGTGAGACGAAATGACGCCCTCCATCGCGTAGCGCGCCTTGGCGCTGTGGATGACCAGGCCGAGGTGGCAGCGCATCAGGATGAGGCCCACGAAGAGGCCCGTCACCGTGATCGCCGCCCCCGACAGCAGCAGCACATGCCGCGGGAACCACGCCAGTTCCGGCGGATAGGATGAGCCGGAAATGCAGTCCGTCGCCCCCATCACCACGCCGGGCAGGATGATGTTCACCAGGATGAACATGAGCCGCCGCACGTCGAAGAGGCTCTTCATCTCGGCCGTGGCCGCCAGGAAACGCTCGTCGGCGCCCTGGCCGCCAACGCCGCCGCCGCCCGCGACCATGGCCGCGCCGCCCGCGTCGGAGCCGGCAACGCCCGCGCCGGCTGCATCCATGTCTGGGGAAGTGTTGTTCATGGGATCACCCGCCGGGCGCTGGGGCCAGGGGTCGGGGGGGCGGCGCGAACAGGAGCCGCGGGCGCGCCCTCACCGGCCAGCCACGCTCCCCAGTCTCTGGGAGAGGATATCCGCTGGCCGGGGAAATGTCGCGGGCGACCAGCAAGAAAGTGGGTCGGCGGCGATATCCAGACCCGGCGCCCAGCCCAGTGGCGGCTCAGCCCGCCCGCGCCAGCCGCGCGCGGCGGCGGAGAGCCAACAGAGCCAGCAGCGCGCCGGCGGCGGGCAGCAACAACCCGGCGGCACGCTCGACCTCGGCGCGCATGTCAGCCGAGGGCGGGGCGTGATGGGCGGTTGCGCCGCAGAAACTGACGGACTCGGAGACCGGCGTGAACGTGACGCGGCGCTCCTGGTCGGCGTCTTTCTGCTTGGCCACCACCTCATCTTTGGTGATCACGGTGAACGCGATCGTGGTGGCGGCGCTGTGGATCTTGCCGTCGTCGACGAAGACCTCGAACGAGTAGTTCCCGGCCTTCTTCGGCGTCACGGCCACGAGGCGGCCGGCGCCGTCCATTGTGAGGATCTCGCCCGACTTCTGCGTGACGAACCACGTCAGCGCGTTGTTGTCGGGGTCGGAGGAGGCGGAGAGATCCAGCAGGACCTGCGAGTTCACCACCACCGCCTTCAGGTCATCGGGGGAAGCCACCCGCGCCTCGCCGCCTTCGGGCGGGGTCAGGCGCACCTCAAACGCCAGCACCGGGGCGTGGTTGGCGCCCGACACGATCACCTCCGCCCTCACCGGCTGGGAGAAGTTCCGCCCGTCGCTGACGCGCAGGTCGAAGGCGTAGTTGCCCTCCACGGAAGGCACGAACGAGGGCGTGGCCGAGGCGACGTTTTTCAGGTTCACCGACACCCCCGCGGTCTGCGTCCAGAACCAGATCAAGGTGGCGTTCTCCGGATCGCGCGAGCCGGAGCCGTCGAGCCGCGCCTCCTGGCCCTTGTCGCCCTTCACGGGAGTGACGACCGCCGCCACGGGCACGGCGTTGGCCGGGTCGGAGACCGTCACGTCAACGGTGTCCGACGCCGGGTAGGTCACCGGCTCGCCGTTCTCCGCGTTCACGGTGATCGCCAGCGTCACCTTGAAGCGGTAGGCGCCCGGCTGCACCGGCGTGAAGCGCGGCGTGGGGGTGTAGCGGTCGCGCAACTCCACCACGGTGCCGGCGGTCTGCTCCCAGAGCCAACTGGGGATGTTGCCGTCGGCGACGGCGGAGCGGGTGCCGTCAAGTTTCACTTCCGCGCCGACGCGAGCGTCGGCCACGTCGGTTCCGGCGTCAGCCAGGGGCACGCGGGAGGTGCGGGGCACGACGGTGATGGTGACCGTTTTGGGAAGCGAGGCCGCCTTGCCGTCGTCGACCATGAGTTCGAAGAGGCAAGCGCCCAGTTCCTGCGCGTAGAAGGTGGGGCGGATCGCGGTGGCATCGGACAGTTCCAGCGCCGGGCCGGAGACGCGCCGCCAGCGGTAGGTGAGAACGTCGCCGTCGGCGTCAAGCGAGCGGGAGGCGTCGAGCGTGACGGTCTGCCCGCGCTCGACCGCGCGGTCGTAGCCGGGGTCGGCCAGCGGCACGGTCTGGCCCGCGCCGTTGACGACCACGGTGAAGGTGGCGGTGTCGGAGAGGTTGCCGCGGTCTGTTACCGTGACCTCGAAGGTGTAGACGCCGGGCAGGAGCAGATCGGAATCCAGCGCCGCGGTGGGCGAGCCGACGCCGCCCGCCTGAGCGATAGCCCCCGGCAAGATGGGCGCCGGGCCGGCCACCTGCTGGAAGATGTAACTCACGATATCGCTCATCGTGGGGGTGGAGTTGGCGTCGGTGCTGGTCTCGGCCGAGAGCGTCAAGTCGCGGGTGGTGGAGTCGCCGTCCTTGAACACCGTGCGGTTCATGCCCACCGCCGTCGGCTTGACGTTCTGAATAGTGACGGCGACGCTGTCGGGCAGCGAGGTGAAAAGCCCGTCGGACACCGTCAGCGAGAAGAGGTAGGTTCCGGGAAGAACGGCGAGGAACTGCGCCCCCGGCCCCGCCCCGCCCGCGACCGGCAGCGCCAGGGACACCGGCTGGCCGCCGGCCTGCGTCCAGGCGTAGGTGAGGGTGGCGCCGGCATCGGCGTCGGTGGAGCCGGCGCCCGAGATGATGATCACCCCCGGCGGCGCCGTCTGGTCCGGCCCGGCGTTCGCCACCGGCCGCGAACCGTTGCCCTCCGACGGCGGCATGTTCCCGGCGAGGTCGCGGATGTACTTGCCGTTGCCATTCTCCACGAAACGGTAGAGGGGCATGCCCTTGGTTCCCGAAGAGTCGGCCAGCGTCACGGTGACCTTGGCGACTGAGACGGAGAGGTGGGCGTCGGCGCGGCCGGCGAGGAGGTTGGTGGAGCCGTCGGCGTCGGTGAGCGACAAGTCGGCGATGTCGCGGTGGGCGGCGTCGGCGCTCATGGTCTCGGTGAAGGGAATCTCGACGCGGTCGAGGAAGCCGTTCCCGTTCGCGTCGAAGACCTCGACCGGGCCGGCCAGCAGCGGAGCGGCGGCGTCGACCTCGACCGTGGCGCTCTCCGGCACGTCGGGCGCCAGGTTGTTCCCCAGGTCTTTCAAGGCGCCGGCCGCGGCGCTGTAGGTGACCTGCGCGAGGCCGGTGCCGGCGACGGCCGGTGAGAGCGTGACGGTGACCGTGGTATCGGCCGCGGAACCGGCCACCACCGCCGACGCCGCCTGCCCGTTGACCTTCACCCCGCCCGCGCGGAGCGTGGCCGTCTGCACCGGCTCGGTGTAGCGCAGCCGCACCTGATCAATGGAACCCTTGCGCTGGGTGTCGAGCAGCGTGGCCGAGAGGAGTTGCGGTGGAACGGCGTCAGCCTCGAACAGGCCGGAAATGGCCACGCCGGTGCCGCCGGCCGCGTTGCCGGTTGTGTCTTTGATGAGGCCGCCGCGCACGGAAAGCACGTCGCCCACGGCCACGGTGGGCGCGCCGCCCGCGACGCTGAGGCGCACGGTGAGCGTGGCGCCGTCGCCGCTCCAGTCTGCCCCGGTGAGGCTGCCGTTGGCGCTGAGCCAAGTGTGTCCGCCGGAGAGCGAGAGCGTGCTGTCGATGTTGTTGGCGTTGATGACGGCCTTGTTGGTCGCCTCCGAGAAGGTGATCACCACGGTGTCATCGGCGTCGGGACCGGGGCCGGGCTGGGCGTTGTCGCGGGCGAACGCGCTGCTCACCACCGGGGGAACGCTGTCGCCGGCCGCGAACCCCCCCGCCGTGATGGCGGCCATGGGGTTGCCCATCAGGTCGGTGAGGCCGCCGACCGCCGGCGCGTAGGTGAGCGCCAGGTTGCCCGTGCCGGCCACGGCCGGGGACCATTTGAGGACGATCACCGCGTCGTCAGCCGCCGCGCCGGTGGCGAAGGCCGTGGCCGGCGCGCCGTTCAAGGCGAAACCGGCGGGGGTGAGCGATCCATCGCGGACGCGCTCCGAGAAGGTGAGCGTGGCCTCGCCCACTTCGCCGGCGCCGGTGGTGTCGCGGAAGTCGGCCGAGAGGAGCGTGGGCGGAACGGTGTCGGTCGGGGCCGTGAGCACCGTGAGTTCCGCGCCCGCGGAGCCGTTCTCCCGGCGGTCGTAGGCCCGGACGCGGAAGACGTAGACCACGTTGAGGCTCAGCCCGCCGACGGATTTGGCGGTGGCGCCACCGGCGTCGATCTCGGACCCGTAAGCGCCGCTCTCGACCCGGTAGGAGAGGCCGTACCGGGCCACGTCGGGTGAGGCCGACGGCGCCCACGACAGGTCCACCCGATCCCCCACGGGAATGCCCACGAGGTTGGTGACATCCGCCGGGGGCGTGAGGTCTTTGTTGATGAAGAAGGTCTGAAACAGCGTCCAGGGCGACTCGGCGTTCCACGGATCCCGCGCCCGCACGCGCCAGACCACCTTGGAATCGATCGGGATCGCGGCCGGGTACTGGAACGACGCCTGGGTTCCCGGAACCGTGAAGAGGTTGGTCTGGCCTTCCACCGTGACCTCGATGACGTAGGTGAGGTCCGACGCCGCGTGGAAGGCGTCGGGATCGCTCGCCATCGTCCAGGTGAAGGTGGGCTGGTTGGTGTCGGTGATGTTCACCTCGCCGCCCGGCGCCGGGTTGGTGGGGGCGGTGGGGGGGTGGTTCTCCGTGCCAAAGCCGTACAACTTGCCGCCCACGGTGCCGACGTAGACCGC
>JACQVU010000257.1 GCA_016209585.1 Planctomycetota bacterium | reverse complement strand
GCCGTTGCCGCTGAAGAGCTGCGCGCCCGAGAACGCGACCGTGCCCGTCAATGTGCCGCCTGACAGCGGCAGGAAGTTGAGGCCGGTGAGGTTCGCGCCGCTGACCGCGGGCAGCGCGCCACCACCGTCGAGTTTCACCAGATTGTTCGCCGTGTTGAAGATCGTCCCGGCCAGCGTGACGTTCGGTGAGAGACGGGCGTCAGCGAGGGTACCGACCGTGATATTGGAGGCGCTCAAGCCGCCGGTAATGGAGTTGAGGTCGGCGGCGGAGGCGGTCACGGGAACGCCCGCGATGCGCCAGGTTCCGGCGATGTCCAGCACCGAGGAGGCGTCAAGGGTGAGCGTCCCCGCGGAGAAGACCGGCGCACCTGACGCGCGCAGGAAGGCCGTGGAATCCAAGCCGTCGAGCAGGCTGGCGTTGAGGGCGGATGAAGAGGCGGTAAGTTTCGTGCGCGGGGTCATCTCACTGTCGGCGTCGACGGTGATGCCCAGGTAGAGAGTCGTGTTATTCGCCAACGAATCGACCAACGTGCCGGTCACGGGGGTTCCCTGGCCCAAGGGCAGCACATAGAGGCCGGAGTTAATGGAAATAGCCTGTGACTGGGCGGCAAAGTGCGTTTCCTCGAACACGGCGACGCCGCCGGTGGGGACGGTGTACAACCTCACGCGGAAGTCGTGGCTGCCGTTCACCGGGGCGCCCGCGGCATCCGTAAGCACGCCCTGGATGGAGACTTCGGCGGGAGGCTCCGCCGCCAACGACGCCGGAGCGGCGGCGGCGATGAGGAGGGCGACGATGGCCGCGCCGGCAAGCGCCGGAACGCCCACGCGGCGGCCTCCGAAGCCCGGGGCGGCGAAGCGCCGGGCGCGCTCGGTCAGCACGTTGGCAAGGCGGGTGAATGCAGTCATGGCCGGACTCCGAAGGAAACGTTCAGCAATCAGCGGTCGGCATTCGGAACGCGACAGAACGGTCAGCGACGAACCAGGCTACTCCGCCGGAGCGAGCGCGCCGGATCCATCGTTCCACAACACGTCGAACAGGCTACTGGCGGTGCGCACCACCAGGTCGAGATCGCCGTCGCGGTCCAGGTCGCCGGCGTCGAGCGCCAGCACGGAACCGTTCGCGAAGCGGGGCGCGGGGCCGGCGGTGAACGCCAGCGCGCCGTTTCCACGAAGGAAGGTCAGCCCGGTGTCGGCGCGGCCGAGGATCAGGTCGAGGTGGCCGTCGCCGTCGAAGTCGCCCGCCGCCACGGCGCGGGTCTGGGGGGCGGTGGAGCCGGAGTTGAACGCGGCGAGCGAGAACCCCCCGCGGCCGTCGCCGACGAAGAGGCGGTCCGGCGCGCCGCTGTTGGCCTCGATGAAGTCGAGGTTACCGTCCTCGTTAAAGTCGGCCACGGCGACGGCGTAACTGTCGGTGGAGCCGGGCAAGTCGGTTCCCGCCGGGAAGCGGCCGGCGCCGTCGTTGAACAGCAGGCGCGCGGGGCCGCGATAGCGCACCAGGATCAGGTCGTCGTCTCCGTCTTTGTCGACGTCGGCCAGCGCCCCGTCCATGGCCTTCGCCGTGTCGTCGGTGGTCGCGCCGGGGTCGAGCGCGAAGACGCCCGCGCCGCTATTGCGATAGACGCGGGCGGGGAAGCCGAAGTTGATCGCGACGACGTCAAGATCGCCGTCGCGGTCCACGTCGCCGACCACCACGGCCATGGTCGGTTCGGCCGCGCCGGGAAGCGCGCCGGCGTCGAACCCGCCATCGGCGCGCGCCAGGAAGACCCGGCCGGCCGAGCCGTTCAGCGACACGATGTAGTCCGTGCGGCCGTCGCGGTTGAAGTCGCCCGCGGCCAGGTCGGACACCTCCGGCGGCAGCGTGGGGAAGAGCAGCACCGCCGGAGAGAAGATGGGTTGCACGTCAACGGCCGCCAGCGTGCCGGCGGCGCCGGGGACGGCGGGGTTGCCGGCGCGGTCCTGCAGGAGGCCGGGCAGAACGGAGGCCGCCACGTCGACGCCGCTGGGCGCGCCGGCGCCGGTGTTCGCGGGCAAGTAAGCGCCGCGGGGGCTCAGGGCGGCGCCGCCGCCCAGGGTGACGATCACCTCCTCATCGGTCGCGCCGCGCGAGCACGTGGGGGCCGGCGAAGCGCCAAGCGTGTCTCCCGTCACCCGCAGCGAGAAGGCTCCCGCGCCGGCGGTCGCCACGTCTACCGGCTCCGTGAAGCGCAGCCGCACCTGGTCGCCGGCGTCGACACGGCGGTTGTTGTTGCGGTCGTCGTACAGGGCCGTGCCCGTCAACCGCGGGGGAGCGGCGTCGATCACCACCACGTCGGCCTCGGAGAAGGAGGGCACGGGGTTTCCCCCCGTGCTCAACAGCGAGCCGCGCGTGTAGGTGACCGTGCGCGGCCCGGTTCCCACGAGGGCCAGCGCCGAAGAGAGCGTGAGCACCAGGTCGGCGTCGTTGCCGGCCGACCCCGTGTCGAACCCGGCGCAGGCCACGCCGCCGATGCGGAAGTCGGCCGGCGTGACGCTGGTGTCCGCGATGGGGCTGGAAAGGATCACTTCCGCGGCCTCCACGCGGCCGTCGGCGTCGCGGTCCAGCGTGCGGACGGAGAGCACGAAAACGCTTGTCAGGATCGGCACGCCCGCGGGCCGCGCCACGGCTGACAGACGCCGTGCCGTGCGTTCGCGCACGTTGGTGGCGCCGGCGGCGACGTTGATGGTCTCATCGCCGTCCCAAGCGCCGCCCGCCGTGGCGCCCACGAAGCGCAGGTGGACCTTGGCGGCCGTGGGCTGCGCCAGTTGGGGAACGGACCCGGAGAAACTCGCGTTGCGCAGGTCGAAGTCGGCGAGCGTGACGCCGGAGAAAGGTTCCAGGTCTTCCGAGAAACCGATCTCGATGATCGCGCCGTCACGCGCCTCCGTGGCCACCGGGCCCGGCGTCAGCGACGCGCTCACCATCACGGGCGCAGCGCCGTCCCTCGCCGCGCGGCTGTACCCGGCGGCCGTGAAGCCGAGGAAGTCGCGCAGCGTCCCGCCGGCCTCGGAGTACGTGACCAGAGGAGTCGCCCCGGTGTCGAACCCCGGCCGCTCAGCCAGCGTGTAGCGAACGCGCGCGCCCGCCTCCTGCACGCCGTTCAGCACCTGATAGCCGGAGACCGTGAGGCCAGCACCCGTGGCCACCGCGGGCGCGGATGGCGGGACGTCGCGGTTCAGCGTCACCACCAGGGCGTCGATGCGGCCGTTGCGATCGCGGTCCAGCGTCTCCGCCCCGGTGATCTCCAGCAGCAGGCTGGCGGTGCGGATGGGCACCGGCGTGGAGGGCGGCGCGGCCACCGGCACGGGGCTTTTGTCGAGGATCACGGCCCCGCCCGTGCCGACGGGCTGGAGGGTGGAAGGCGCGCCAGCAAGCGTGAGCGCCGCGCCGGCGCCGAGCGCCAGGTCCAGTTCGTCCGCCGCCGCGCCGGCGGCGAGGGTGGCGCCCTCGCCGAACGAGGACCCCGCGGGGGCGAGCGTGAAGTACGAGGCGGGAGGGGAGCCGGGAGCCGAGAGGACGACGGTCTCGGAGAACTTCAGACGCACCAGGTCGCCCTGGCTCACACCGGGCGCGCCGCGATCCTCGAACGTGGCGTTGATCAAAAGGGGCGGCACGTTGGCGCCGGTGTTGAAGAAGGTGCTGGCGCCCTTGAGCACGGCGGCGGTCGAGGGGTTGGGCGGGAAGGTGGGGCTGCGGTCGGTGATCAGGTTGGCCGCGGAGAGGTCGGGGTTGAGGTCGATGCGGTAGATGGAGTCGCGGGTGAGCGGCGCCGTGGGCCGGAGCGTTAACTGGCGGCCCTGATAGGCCAGCATCGCCGTGACCCCCACGGGCTGGTTGAGGCTGCGATTGACGAACAGCACGCTTTGCGGGTGGGGAACGAACAGGGCATTGTCGCGCCGCTGGACGACGCCGGCGCTGTCGGGCGCCGCGACCGGCTCGTTGAAGACGAAGGTGAACGCCGTGTCTGATCCCACGTCCACCGCGCCGGAGGGCGGCGAGACGGAGAGCACCCGCGTTTCGACGGGCGTGACCGTGAGCGGCACGGGGTTGGAGCGGAAGATGGCGATCTCCACCGTCACCACGTCGGAGGTGGCGCCGTCGGGCACCACGGCCAGGATGCGATCTCGTTCAGCCGCGAGCACGCTCATGGGGACGGCGCCGAGAAAGACGCGGTTTTTCGCGGCGTCGGAGTTGAAGTTCTGGCCCCGGATTTCCACCACCCGCCCCGGATCAGCGGCCGCGGGAACGACCTCCGTGATCACGTGCGAGGAGGTCTTGAGGAAGATGGCGGTAACCGTGTTGGACCCCTTGTTGGTCACGTAGAGCCGGCTGCCGTCGAGCGACACGAAGAGCGCGTGCGGCTCCAACCCGGCCGGAAGGTCGGTGCCCGAAGCGGTCAGCGTCTCGACGTCGATGCTGCGGATGGTGCCCTGCTCGCCCGACCGCCTCCCCTGGTTGACCACGAACAGCGTCTTGCCGCCGGGCGAGAGGGAAAGCCCCACGGGGCGTTCGCCCACCGGCAGCGTCTTCACCACGCGGCCGGTGTCGGTTTCCAACACCGTCAGCGTGTCGTCGGTGGAGTTCGTGCAGAAAACCTGGTTGCCGCGGGGCGAAAAGGCCACGCGCGCCGGCCCCCGGCCCACGCTGACGGTGCGCGCCACCGTCAGCGAGGCCGTCGAGATCAGCGCCACCGTGTTGCTCGCGAAGTTGGCCACGGCCAGCAAGCGGCCGTCGGGCGCCACGGCGAGGCCGTTGGGGCCGTTGCCGGATTTCACCACCGCTTCCACCCGGCCGGTGGAGACGCTCACGGCGGAGACCGTGCCGTCGGCGTAGTTGGAGCAGTAGATGAACTGCCCGTCGGGCGACGCCGCCAGGCGGGTGGGACGCTTGCCGACCGCCACCGCGCCGATCTGGCCGAAGGGGTCGGTGGAGAAGACCAGCAGTTGCGCGCCAAGCGCGTCCGGGGAGCCGAAATTGGTGACGTAGAGCAGTTTTCCATCCGGCGTCAGGACGGCGTCGGTCGGGACGGCGGCCACGGTGACCGGCTCGCCGACCAGGCGCAGGGTCTCGGCGTCGAACCGCGCCACCTGACTCTCGCCCTGGTTGGTGACGTACAGGAGGCCGCGCCGCGCGTCGCCCGTCAACCCGGTCAGCGCGGCTTTCCCGGACGTGCCGATGGTCACGGCGCCCTGCGCCGCGCCCTCGGCCACCACCGTGAACCGCAGCGTGTTGGAGAGCAGCCCCGGCCCGGCGTCAGCCACCGCGAGATCGCCCGTCTGGGCGCCGGCAGAGATACGGATGGTCAACTCTCCGGGCAGCCGGCGCTCCGCCACCTCGCAGGGCGCGCCGGCGAGGGTGACGGTGGAGGTGGCCGAGAACCCGCCGCCGACCAGCGTCACCAGCGCGCCCACCGGCCCCACCGTGGCGCTCAGCGAGTTCAACGCGATGCCCGTGCTGAACTCCACGATCACCGGCGCCCCTTGCAGCGTGTTGCCCTCCTGGTCCTTCAGCGCCGGACTGATCTCGATGCGGTGGCCCGACGCGCCCGCCAGCGGACGGCGGGGGATGACGATGACGCGGGTGTTGTTCTCCTCCACGCGGGCGTCGCACGGCACGAACTCCGACCCCCGCACCACCCGCACGCTGCCCAGCGCCGAGACCGCGTTCACCGTGTCAGCCAGCAGCGGCTCATCAAACGTGAGCGTCACGGGGGCGGAGGCCAGGACGTTGGCGCGCGCGCTCTCCGACGCTCCTTGCGGGGTCACGAAAGCCACCGACAGCAACCTCGGCCCGGTGACGTCGCCGGTCAGCGACACCGTGAACTGCTGCGAGAAGTCGTCGCGCGCGCCGCCCGGGTCGCCCGGCTGCTGGTCGAAAGCGCGGGCCGGGTCCGCGGCCGCGGCGATGTTCCGCCCCCCGGCTGGCGCGGCGATCACGTGGACGACATGGGGGCCAAGCGCGAGGAAGTTCGGCGACTCCCCCGGTCCGGCGGGCGTGAAGACGTAGCGCCGCCCGTCTATCGACTCGATGGCTCCGGGCACGGCCGCCGACCCGCCGGCCGGCGTGACCTTGAGGTTCACGCCGTACTCGACGCCCGCGACCGGCTCCGAGAACTCCACCGTGACCGTCGTGTTTCGCCGCACCTGCGCGTTGGCCGACGTCGGCGCGGCGACGATCACCCGAGGCCGGGGCGCGACGATCTCAAAGGGCTGCTCCGACACGCTGGTCTCCGCCCCCACGATCACCCGGATCGGCCCGCTCACCGGGTACTCGCCCGCCGGCGACTCCGGCAAGAGCAGGTCCAGGCGGTTGTCGGCCGGTACGCCGATGATGGTCGCCGGAAGCCCGGCGACCGAGACCTTCGCCACCTCGGCGCCCACGAACCCCGCGCCCGTCAACCGCACCGGCGCGCCGGGTGGCTCAGAGAGCGTGCCGCTGAGCGTCAACACCCCGGCGATGCGCGGACTGGTGCTGGGCGAGAAGGTGAAAGGCGCTTCCGCCACCACCAGGCCGCCGGCGCCCTTGGCCACGGTGGCCACCAGACGCACCTTGCCCTTGCCGGCTGAGGGCGGCGTCACCAGGTCCTGGAAGGCCAGCAACCCGCGCGACGACAACACCACGCGGCCGTCGCCCAGGTCCATCCGGCGGATCAACGCTGTCGCGCCGTTGCTGTTGAACAACGCGGGCGCCGGGGCCTCCTCTCCGCCGGTGTCGTCGAACGAAGTGTCGAGCAACAGGTTCACCAGCGCGCCCAGCGGAAAACCCCCCACCCCGCCCGCCACCACCACGGCGAACGTGCCGGCGCTGGCGGAGCCGGAGATGAGGTTCTCACCCCCGCTCTCGACCACCACGGCGCTCACCAGGTCTTCCGGCGTCAGCCCCTTGAGGTCGCGCTGGGCGTCGAGCGCGCCGTCGAAGCCCACGTCGATGAGCACGCTCGCGTCGCGCTCGTCGATCACGCCGTCGCCGTTGGAATCGACGCGGTCGGCCACGCCGCCGAACGCGGCGTCGTTGTCGACGTTGTAGAACATCAAACCATCGGAACTGTCGAGCCGCGAGGCGTTGTCGGGGTCGCCGTCGCCGTTCAGGTCGAAGCCGTTGTCCACCACGATGCGCATCGAGGCCGGGCTGCCGCCCGACCCGGACCCGCCGGACGACGGGATCAGTTCAGCCAGCATCGTCGCGGCGCCGGCGGCGCCGGGCCGCGTGTGGAGGTTCAACCCGTAGGCGTCGCCGGAGCGCAGGTCCATCGCCGGAAGCCCGATCGCCGCGCGCGGCGCTGGCGCCGGCGTGGTGGTGGGATCGTACGGCGCATCGTAAATCTCCACCGTCAGCGACTCGTTCGCCTTCACGTCGGCGGGGGCCAGGACCACGGCGTAGGCGCCCGTCTCCGGGTCGTACGCCCCCCGCGCCAACGTCTTTCCTCCGGCCCGGAACACGACCACACGCTCGGCCGCGTCCTTCACCGGCGCGACCGGCTG
Organism: Planctomycetota bacterium; assembly: GCA_016209585.1. GTDB lineage: Bacteria > Planctomycetota > UBA8742 > JACQVU01 > JACQVU01 > JACQVU01. The sequence goes on along the minus strand of JACQVU010000257.1, from coordinate 2,467 downwards.
GTTCCGCACATCGGTCAGAGGGAGACCGCTCTCGCCTTGCTCCAACGCGAACGATGAACGAAACCCGGAGGGCGACGCCTGCGCGACCCCCCCGGCCGCCGATGCTTCCGAACGCTGGCGCAGCGCGGCCCCGGCGCCGATGGTTCCCAGCGTGCCAGTGAACTTGATCGGCTGCGCTTGCAGCGATTCTTCCTCTCCACCGCCGAAGCCCGGCACGTCGTTGGCGGACACGGAGATACCTTCGATAGGGTTCTTCCCACACCCGGCCAGGAGTGCTCCCGCGCTCAACGCGGCGCACAGCACCATCAGACACATCGTGCGGCGCGCGAACTGGCTAGACATATCGTCTTCTCAACGGACGCGCTGACACCCCGGCTGTCGGCGTCAGCGTCCAAAGATGTAGGCATCTTATGCAACCATGTCTACCTCTATGAATACAAGGCTAGAATCTCCAAAACAGTACGTGAAAAACGTCACAATATGCGGACAAACTCGCCAATAATAAGTGCGTTATATGCGTCACAGGCGTAACAGGCAATACTAGGTAGCCCCTACTCCTCCAACTCACGGGTCTTGCGCCGAAGATGGGCCAGGAAGGCGTCGCGGGTGTCCGTCGCCACAGGGCTGGAGATGGTCGCTTCGCGCAGGAGTTCGTAGAACAGGCGCATCCGGTTGGCGTCGAGTTTTCGCATCCAGAGTTCGCGCCGAAGTTGTTCCTGGTATTTGGGATCGTCGAACCGGTGGAGGTCACGCTTGACAAGGGAGTAGAGGAGGTAGGCGCGCACCTCGCCCTGGGGATCCTTGACCGGAGTCACGTCTGAGACCCCACCCTCGGGTAAGGCCTGGAGCAGGTCGGCCGTCTCCTTGGGAAGGAGGCCGGGAGGCTCCACGCGCGGCTCGGCGCTTCCGGGAAGGCTGAATTCCGTCGCCACGTCAGCGAACGGCCGCTTCCGCAACGCGGCCTGGATGGCGTTCGCCCGCGCCAGCGTTTCCTCGGTCGTGGCCGGGGAAAGCACCGGCAGCCGCACCTCGTGGAAGTGCAGGCGGTCTTTGCGCTGGGCCTCGCGGTGCACTTTCCAGAAGTACCGTTGGAGTTCCGTTGGGGAAACGTAGGTGTCGTGCAGCGCCGGCAGGTCGGGAAGCAGTTTCAAGCCATAAGCGCCGACCTTCACGGCGATGTATTTCTCCACCATGATCTGGTCGCGGATCTCGCTGCGCGCGGCTTCCGTGGTGAGGCTCCCGGACTTGAGCCGCTCGGCGATTACCCGCTCCCAATCGCCCAACTCGGCCTCGCGCCGGATGTGGTCCAGCGCGGTGTCGATCTCGTCGCGCGTCACGTAGCGCTCCATCCTGGCCTCGCGCGCGGCCACCAGCAGCACGACCTCGCGGGACCTGGCGATGCTGTCTTCGAACAACTGCTCGCGAACTTTGCGCGCCGCCTCATCCGGATCGCTCGCCGACGAGGCCGCGTACAGGTTCTGCATCGTCTTGTCGTCGATGATACGGCGGTACGCCTCCTCGATGGAGATCATCTCCTCCTGGATGATGTGGTTGATGTCGTTCGTGCGCCGCTTGGCGGCGAGTTCCCGCCGATAGAGCGCCGACCCCGCGCCGGAAACGGCCACCGGCGGCGAAGCCGGCGCCGTGGGCGAACCGGTGGAGGGAGGCGCCGGCGCGGTCGTCTGGCCCGCGATGGAGGGGGCGCAAAGCAGCGCCGCCGCCAGCACGCCGGCCGGCGCGAGACGCCGGGCGGCGCGGAGAAGGGGTTCAGAAGCGGAACTGTTCATCGAGGGCGGAGCCGTCATCGGCCTTGACGTGGGCGCCTATTTCGCCCTGGTCGATGAGGGTCTGGATGGTCTGGACCACTTCTTCGTCCATGGCGCCCTCATTCACCTCGGCCCAGAGAATGGCCATGGCCTTCTCATTGGACATCGGGGGCTTGTAGGGCCGGTCCTGGGCGGTGAGCGCCTCGTAGACGTCGACGGCGGCGAGGATGCGGGCCTGCATGGGGAGGTCGGCGGCGCGAAGGCCGTGGGGATAGCCGGAGCCGTTGAGTTTCTCGTGATGTTTCGACGCGAACTCCGGAATGCCGCGCAGGTCTTCGGTGAAGGGGATCTGTTTCAGGATGTCGAACGAGTGGACGACGTGGCTCTGGATCTCGGCGCGCTCGTCGTGCGTGAGGTTCCCCTTCTGGACCAGGAGGCACTCGAGTTCGCGGTCGGAGAGCAGGGGCCGGGAGGCGCCGTGGTGGTCAACGAACGTTTTGGCGGCGATCCGCCGGAGGCGCTCGCGTTCCGGTTCGGGCGTCCAGGAGGGCCGGTTCTTCTCCTCGATGAACGCCAGGTCGGCGTCGACCTCCCCGAAAAACGCCTCGCGGCGCGCCGCGAACTCGGCCTGCGAGACCAGGCCCCGGATCAGCAACTCATACAGTTCGCGCTCCCCCGCCAGCGCCCAGGCCGCGAAGCGG
>JACQVU010000272.1 GCA_016209585.1 Planctomycetota bacterium | reverse complement strand
GGGATCTCCTTGGAGAGGCTCCCCCTCCCCCCGCGGGGGGAGGGGCGACATTTCGTCAATCCGCCCCCGCCGCACTCATCGCCTCACTCTCGTTCACGACGCCGCCGGCGGCTCCACGGGCCGGCTCGGCGGGTAGGGCGCGTTTTCGGCGTCACTTGAGGAAAACTTTCCACACGAGCACGAGGAGCACCAGCGTGAGGCCGACGAGAATCGCCACCATTTTCATCTGCTTTTTGTCGATGGACTTTTCCGGCGTTGCCGTGGTGGCCGCGGCTTCCTGGGCCTTCTGGGCGGCTTCTTTGCGGGCGAGCATCTGCGCGGAGCCGAGGGCCTGCTCCTCCGGCAGGGCGAAGATCGCGGTGGAGGTGGCCGGGGCCACGTACTCCCCGCTGGCCTTGCTCTTGCCCACCTGTTGGCGCACCTCGTCGCCGAGAACGTCGACCAGCAGCGACAGGTCCTCGTCGACCGCTTCGTCGGAGTCGGAATCAGCGTCGGAATCGGCGTCCGCGGCGGCGCTCGCCGGATCGCCATTCCCGGCCGCGCCGGCGGACGGCTCCTCCACGGAAGTTTCGAGGCCGGCGATCTTCTCGCCCTGCGACTCAGCGATGTCATGGTCTTCAATCACCGGCAGGTCCACGTCGTCGGCCGGTTTCTCGCCCGCGCCGTCTTTCCCCTCCCGGGGGATATCCTTCGGGTCCACCGCCCGCGGGGTGGGTGGTGGTTTGCGGCCCGCGAGGCGGTCGAGGATGACCTGCACCTGGTCGCGGTTGAGAAAGCCCTTGGCGACGACGATCTCCGCCAGCGGCTGCTGGGGCGATTCCTTGCGCGCGGCCACGGCCTGGCCCATCTGCTCCGGCGTGATCAGCCGGAGGTGCAGGATCAACTTGGCGAACTTGCGCTCCTCCGCCCGCTGGCGCCTTTTGTCCTTCGCCTCCTGCCGCTCGTGCTGCAGGCGCAGCACCTTCTCGACGGCGGCCGGGGACATGAGTTTCTCCTCGACCATGATCTGGCCGAGTTTGCGCTCCTCGCCGGGCGCGTTCTGGATGGCCAGCCCCTTCATGATCGCGGTCTCGGAGGCGGCGTGCTCCGCCACCGCGATGCGGCCGAAAAGCACTTCCTCCCGCGAGGTCTTGGAGTAGAGCGTTTCAATGGCCGAGCGCACCTTCTGGAAGTCGCGCTGGTCGATCATCTCATACATGATGAGCAGTTCACCGACGATGATGGGCTTGCCCGGCTGGCGCCGCTCGAAGTCGGCCACGCACCGCCGGATCTGGTCTTCGGTGACGAAGCCGTTCTGGACGGCGATCTTGGAGAACAGCGAGTTCTCGCGCTCCCGCGTCTGCACCGACTGCGCCCGCTCGATGGCCTCGCGCTGCTGGGGTGTGAGGTGGCCCAACTCCACCAGCAAATCGCCCATCGACCGGCCGTCGGCGCCGGACTCGCGCAGCGTGCCGACCGCCTGCTCGTACTGCTGCGGCGTGATCAGCCCCAACTTCACCGACAGCTTGCCGAAAATGACGTCGCGCTTGCGCGGCATAACCCAGCATCCATGACCGGGGCGGGCGTCGGCCAGCCAGCCGGCCGGCCGGCTGCCGAGACCCGGCGCGGCGCTCGACGAGCCGCGCCTCGGAGGCGGCGGGGGCGGTCACGTGGCGCGGTGTTCGGGAACCACCAGCGTGAGGTACTCTGGGAATATATCATAGGACACGGGCGTTACTCCACCGGGGTCCCCGTCCACCTGGAACGCCACTGGCTCCGCCCCCGCGTGCCTCACCACCACCCGCCGCCCGCGGCGGTAGTGCACGTCGCGCGAGGCCGGCAGCATCCGCAGCAGTCCGAGCAGGGCGTATTTGATGAAGTTCCACCGGATCGGCCGGCGGAACATCGCCACGTCCAGGAAGCCGCTGGTGGGATCGGCGTAACTGGTGATTTGAAACGGCCCACCGTAGTTGGCCGTCTTCGAGACCACCACGAAATGCGCCTCTTCCCCCTCTTCGCGGCCGTCGATCTCCACCCGCAGCGCCGCCGCGCCCACCCGCAACATCTCCCGCAGCAGCGGACCGACGTAGACGTGCATCCCGGGCATCGTCCGGCCGGCCCGCCGCCGCGAAACCTCGCGCACGATGTTGCCGTCGAACCCCACGCCGGAAACGAACGAGAAGAACTTCCCGTTCGCCCGCCCCAGGTCCATCCGGCAGGTCGCCCCGGCCGCGATCAACCGCGCCACCGCGCCCGGCTCGGCCGGCAACTCCCACTCCTTGGCCAAAACGTTGGCCGTGCCCACCGGCAGCACCGCCAGCGCCAACGGGGCGCCGGCGATGCCGTTCACCACCTCGCGCACCGTGCCGTCTCCGCCGCATGCCACCACGCACCCCCGCCGCCCGCCCGCGCCCCCGCCCACCGCGACGGAAGCCGCCGGCGGGAGCGCCGCCGCGATCCGCCGCGCGGCCGCCTCGCCGTCGCCGGCCCCGGTGGTGGTGTGCGCCTCCGCGGCCATGCCCAGCCGCGCCAGTTCGTCGACCAACCGTTCGACGGCGGCCCGCGCCGCGCCTTGCCCCGCCACCGGGTTGGCGATGATCCGCACGTCCGCCATCACGTCGCTCAATGCCGATCGAAAAACCGCTCCAGTTGCCGCACGGACAGCGTGAGCGTCGTCGGCCGCCCGTGGGCGCAGGCGTACCGCGTCTCCACCCGCCCGGCCTCTTCCACCAGCGCCGCCATCGCCTCCGGCGACAGCGGGTCGCCCGCCCGCACCGCCGAACGACAGGCCATCATCTCGATCGCCGCCTCCAGGTGGCCCGGCCCCTTCGCCGACCGCCCCCCGGCGGCCACGCGCTGTGCGAACTCCTCCACGAAGTCGGCCGCGTCCACGTCGCGCCCCAACAGCGGCGTGGTGAACACCGCGAAGGCCCCCTCCCCAAACTCCCCGATCTCGAAACCCAGCGCCTTCAACTCCGCCAGCCGCTCGCCGTCGCGCAACAGGGCCGCCGCCTCCGGGGAGGGATGCAGCATCACCGGCACCAGCAACCGCTGGCGCTCCAGCGGCGAGCGCTTCACCCGCTCACCGATCTGGTGGTACCGGACCCGCTCGTGGAGCGCGTGCTGGTCGACGATGGCCACGCCCTCCTCCGTCTCATAGACGATGAACGCGTTGTGCACCTGCAGGAACTGCGCGC
>JACQVU010000025.1 GCA_016209585.1 Planctomycetota bacterium | reverse complement strand
GACTCCCGCCGGGGAACCCGCCGCCGCGCCGCCTCCCGCGCCGGTGGCGGCCTTGGCCGGCGACTCCGCGAACCGCGCCGGCGCCCCCGTTTCGCCGCCCCCTTTGCCGCCTCCGGTGGACGAGGCGCTTCCGGTGATCCCCGATGAGGCCGTCGAGGTCCTTGAGCCCCCGCCCCCGCCGGCTGGGCTGACGGCCGAGCCGCCTCCGGCGCCTGCTGAGGCGCTGTCGCCCGACCGCGCGGGCATCCACATGGCCCCGCCGCTGCCGCGCGCGGATGGGTCAGGTGCGCCAGTGCCGGAGGCTGCGCCGGCGCGGCTGGCTCCGGCGTCGGGCGAGTCCACCCGCGCCGAGCCTGCGAGGCCGCGCGCCGGCGCCGGACGGGCGGGGCGGCCCGATCGCGGGCGCGAGCGCGCGCCGGCCCCCAGGCGGGAACGCGCCGACGACGCCGGACTGACGGTGCGCAAACCCCGCGTGCCTCCCCAAAAGGGGTCGGGGGTGTGGGCGATGGTGAAGCACGAAGTGCTCGTGCAGATCGACGAGGGGCGGCGGTGGATCGAGCGCATGCGCAACCGCAAGGTGAAGCCGCAGCGTTTGAAACCGTCGTCGCTGGTCGCCGACCTGAAAAGCCCCAGCGCCGTGATCCGGTCGAACGCCGCCTATTTGCTTGGCGAGCGGGGCGAGCGCGGCGTCGTCGCGGAACTGGCCGCGGCCCTGGCCGACGCCGACACCGACGTGCGCCTCTGGGCCGCCTACGCCCTTGGAAAGGTGGGCGACGCCACCGCCGTGCCGCGCCTCGTGCAGCGGCTGACCGATGCCGACGGCAGCGTGCGCCGCTGCGCCGCGGAGGCCTTGCGGCTCATCACCCGCCAGGACTTCGGGCGCAACGGCGCCCGGTACATCCAGTGGTATCGAGGCGGCGGGAGCGCGCCCCGCGCGCCGTGAACAAGCGCCGGCCCGCCCGACGCGTGACGCCACGGCTCAGGCGTTGCCCTCCGGGCCGCGGAAGGCATCGCGTTCTCCGTGGTCGGTCTGGAGTTGGAACACTACCTGCGAAGCGCGGACTTGCGAATGGCTGTCGAGCGCCGGATGGAGATCATCGGCGAGGCGGCTCGCCGGGTGTCGGATGAGTTTCGGCAAGCCCATCCCGAGATACCTTGGCGGGATCTGATCGCCCAGAGGAACGTGCTGAGGATGTTCAATCAGTTCGCCAAACATGAAGATGCCTTCCGTGCCGCCGGGCCGCTCTCCGGCCTTCCGTCAACCCGCGCTGTCGCGCCCACCTTGACATCTCGCGCGCCCGCCGCTAGGCTCTGGCCTAGAGGTACCTGGAATGGCCAAGAAAAAGAAAGAAAAGAAGGCCGACCCCCCGGCCGCGGACGAACCCTCGCCGGAGCCGACGCCGACGGAAGAGGCGGAGACGCCCCCCTCGGAACCGGAACCGGAACCAGAGCAGGAATCGCCGCCGGAGAGCGCCGAGGCCGACGCAAAAGGCCCAGCCGCCTCGGGCGGAGGGTCCGGCGGCAACTTGCTGTCGCTGGCGCTCACGGTGCTGCTGGCTGGTGGCGCGGCTGGCGCGTGGTTTTACACGGACAAGAGCCGGGCCGAGGCGCTGGAGAAAGGCGCCGGCGACCTGCTGGCCTCCGTCAACGCCTTGGCGGAGCAGGGCCGCTTCGATGAGGCTCGCAACCGCCTCAAAACGCTGCGGAGCGGCGACCTCGCCGGCGCCGAGGCTGCCAAGGGCGGAAGCGGAATCGCGGCGAAAGAGGCGCTGGTGGCGGCGAAGGAGAAAGAACTGATCGACCGTCTCCGCCGTGACTGGGACCAAGCCCGCGAGCGCGAACTGGCGCGCGACTGGGCCGCGGCGATCTCGACCTACACCACCCTCGGCGCGGCCGGGTCGGGCGCGACGGTTGCGGCGCCGTTCCACGACTCCGCGAAAGCCGGCTTGGCTCGCGTGGACGCCAAAAAGAAGCGGTGCGATGCCCTGGCCGACGGCAAGACCGCCACGGCTGCCGGCGATTGGGCCAAGGCGCGCGAGTCTCTCTCGGCGGGCGAGGCGGTGGTTCTCGCAACCATCGAGGATGATGCCCGCGCCTTCCTGGCGACCGATGACGACCGCCGCGCCGACGGCGCGAAAGAACAGGAGGCCCGCGACGCGCTGGCGAAGGAGTTCGAGGCCGCGAAAAGCGCCGTCGCCAACGGCGAACAGCGCCGGACAGTGCTGGAAGAAGCCGACTTGGCCTTCAAACGCGGCCAATGGGAGGAGGCGGGCGCGAAGTACGCCGCCGCCAAGGCGCTCGGCGACCTGGACGCGGAAGCCCTGCAAAACAGCAAGGTCTGCGAGTACGAGACCCTGCTGTTGAAGGCTGACGCCGCCAAGAACAGCGGGAAGTTCGACGAGGCCGCCGCCCTCTGCGACCAGGCCGGGGCGTTGGCCGTCAACGATCGGTGGGAGACGGCCAAGGCCGACGTGGAGTCGGCCAGGAAGCGCGCGCAGTTCGACGCCCAGATCGCCGCCGCCCGGGCGATGGAGAAGGAAGGCAAGTTCGACGACGCCATCGCCGCCTTCCGCGCGGCCGAGGCGATGGTCGACGGCGCGCTCGCCGCCGACGCCCGCCTTCCGGCCGCGGGCATCGCCGATTGCACCGTGCGCCGGGCGCACGCCGCTTCCGACTGGGACGGCGTCCTGGCCGTGACGGGCTTCACCGACGCCGTGCAACCGCTGGTGGATGAGGCCAAGGCGAAGAAGACGGCCGCGGCCGATTTGACGGCGGGCATGGTGGCGGTTCCGGCCGGCCTCTACAAGTTCGGCGACGACGCCGACCCCCAGGCGTCGCCGGCGTTCGAGTGCCGCGTCGAAGAGTTCCTGATCGACGCGCGGGAGGTCACCAACGCCCAATATCGTGAGTTCGTCAAGGCCACCGGCCGCGCCGCGCCCAAGGGGTGGGACAGCCCCGACCACGCCGCCGACGACCAGCCCGTGGTGGGCGTGACGTGGGAAGACGCCAGGGCCTATGCCGCGTGGAAAGGCAAGCGCCTCCCCACGGAACTGGAGTTCGAGGCCGCCTGTCGCGGCGGCGCCGCCACCCGCTTCCCCTGGGGCGACGAGCCGGACCAGTCGAAATGTAACGGCAAAGAGTCCGGCCACGGCAAGCCGCTGGCCGCGGGAGCCACGCCGGCGAACGGCCTGGGCATCCATGACCTCTCCGGCAACGTGGAAGAGTGGACCTCTGACTTCTGGCAGAAGTACCCCACCCCCTACGCCCCTCGCGCCGAGGGCAAGGTGGTGGTTGTCCGCGGCGGCTCCTACGCCGTGCCTCTCGACCAGTGCCGGCCCGGTTCCCGCAGTTTCCGTCCACCGGGCGACTCGCGGTTGAACGTCGGGTTCCGCTGCGCTCTGACCAGGAAGTAGGCGGCCGCCGAGACCAGGAAGGACTTCCCCACTGATGCGTCGTCCCTGCTCCTCTCCGCGGCGCCCCCAGCGCCGGCGCGTCGCTGCTCTCTCGGCCCTGCTGGCATGCGCGGCGTTCGCCGGCGGCTGCTCGATGTTCGGCGATGACTCCTCCGGCGCCGTGAACGCCGAATCGACGCCCGACTCCGCCACGGGCGCCGCCGCCGCCAGCCGCCGGACCCCGCCCGCCGCGAAGCGGAGCGCGCCCGACGTGGCCGAACCATCCGGCGAGCGCCCCGCGTGGAATCGGCCAACCCCGGCCGGCGCGGCGCCCGAAACTTCCGCGGTGGAAACGCCGGCTCCCGCCAGCCCGTGGGGGAAACCCGCGCCGGCGGCGGCTGTGAGTGGCGCCGGCGACACGATGACCCCGCAAGCCAAGGCGGCCGAAATCCCCGCGCCGGCCCCGGCTGAGACCGCGCCTCCAACCGCAGTCGCCGAAACCCCGCCCGCGCCTGCTTCCCCGGCTGCCTGGGGAACGCCGGCCTCCGCGCCCGAAACCGGCAAGGAAACGACCGCCGCGACGCCGACGCCGACGCCGGCCCCGGCTGAGGCCGCGCCTCCAACCGCAGCCGCCGAAACCCCGCCCGCGCCTGCTTCCCCGGCTGCGTGGGGAACGCCGGCCGCCACGCCACCGCCGGCCGCGAAGGGCTGGGGAAAGCCGGCGCCATCGGAATCCGGTTCCACGGCCACGGGCGCGGCCGGCTGGGGCACGCCGCGCGGCGCGGCTTCAACTTCGGCGTCCGATGCGGCCGGCGGCGGCGAGATGGCCGCGTTCCTGGAACAATATGCCGCTCTTGAAAAATCGGGCGCCGGGGTGAAGGGGCAACAGATCGTCTCCTGGCGGGGCACGGTGCAGGTGGTGAACGAACCGGCCGCCGCCGGCGCGATCTCGGCTTCGTCCGACCCGGAGGTCACGCTGTACGTGCTTCCCTCCGCGCCTTCCGGGGAGACAGCCGTCGGGCGGGCCTACGTGGTGAAGTGCTTGAAGTCGCAGATCGGCGGGGTGGCGGAGGAGAGCCAGGTGGAGGTCGCCGGTGAGGTGCTGGAACTGAACCAATATGGCGAGCCGGTGATCCGCGCGGTGAGCGTCACGGTCAGGTGAGAACGGGGGGAGGCGGCGCGGGGCGGAATTGTCAGCTACAGGTCTTCGGGCTGAAGCCCGGCCAGCTTGGCGATGCGGGTGAGCATACGAGGACCGATTTCTTCGTCGTCGTGGAAGGCAAACACGAAGTCCGGCCATCCGGGGCGCGAAAGGACGCGATGGGTTCCACGTTGTCGTTTGATGCGCCAGCCCGTGCGCAGCAGTGCCGCAAGAACTCGTTTCGCTCGAGTGCTGGGCCAATCTCTCATGCGGCAGCGAAGGAAATGCTCAGTAGGTCCGGGCCAGCTTCGGCGTGGTCGAGACGGTCCGCGATGATGCGGAGCGCCAGCGCTTGGACCTTCGCTTTCGCTTCCTCGGGGGAATGTCCATACGCCAGCGCACCAGGAAGCTCAAGGACTTCGGCGATCCACCGGCCGTCGTCTTCCTGCTCGACTTCCACCGTGAAAGTCATCGGCGCCCTCCGTTTCTTACACCCCCTCACTATTCTAGTCTCTCTCCCGTGAAGATAGAAGCCCCCGTCGTGGAGCCACCTGACCGACGACCTTTTCCTTTCCCTCGTTACCCTTACCCCGTCCCCCCCCTCTCCCGGCGTGATCGCGATGTTCGTTCCACCCCGGCAGCCTGCCGCGGCGCCGCCGCTTCCCGACGTGCGCGCGCGCTCGCTTGGCTTGGCGGCGCCTTATCTCCGCCGGGCGCGGCTCGTGGCCGCGTTGTTTCGGGTGACGCCGTTGCTGGTGACGCTCGCGGCTGGCGGGTTGGGCGCGGCCGCGGCCGTCGGCGCCGCCGGCCGGCGCGACCTGGTGCACGCCGCCGCGCCGTGGGTGCCCCTTTCCCTGCTGGTTGGGGTCGCCCTCGCGCTGGCGGCGGCGGAGTTGTTTCGCGCCCTCGCCAAACGCGGCCGCCGCGGCGCGCTGCTGGCCGCGGCCGAACGCCGGGGAAAACTGGACAACGCGATCTCGTCGGCGCTGCTGCTCACCGCGCCGGACGCGCGCCCCGTCGGCGAAGAGTGGTTGCTCTGCGCCCTGTCGCGGGCCGAGCAAGCCGCGCGCCGCCCGGCCGCCGCGCCGTCGCGCTTGTTTCCGCTTCCGTGGCGGGCGCTGACCGCGGCGGCGGCCATGTGGCTCGCCGGCATCGTTCTCGCGCTGGCGCTCTATCTCCTGACCGATGGCGCCGGCGCCGAAGGCGCTCCTTCCAATCCTCGGCCAACCGACGGTGACGTGGAGTGGCCGGTGGCCGCCCGCGCCGCTCCACCGGGCGCGGAGAAGGGTGCGACGTCCGTCGAGGGGAACGCCACGGAGTCGGAGGCGCCGGGCGGCGCGACGGACCAGCCTTCGCCGCGCCCCGGCGGGGAGGGGGACGACGGCCCCCCACCGAAGCGGGAGGAGCCGGAGCGGATCGACGTGGCGCCGCGGGTGGACGAGGGGGGCGCGTTTGAGCGTCGCCCGGTGGCCGGCTATCAGGAAACTCCGGCGCCCGGCGAACCGCCCGCGCGGCCGCCGTTCGACTCGCGGCCGGGGTTCCAGCGGGCCATGCACGATCCCCGCCTCACCGCCGCCGAGCGGCGGCTCATCGACGCCTATCACCGCCTGGCCGGCGGCGGGTGAGAGCAAGACCCAGTACCCCGCGCCACCTCCGTCTTGCGGGCGGCGGGAAAGTGCGGTGTACTCAACGGTATGGCCACGCCCGCGACGCTGCCTCTCGCCGCTGATTCGGGTTCGCACCGGCTGCTGCCGCCCGCGCGCTTCGCGCTCCATCCGCGCGGCGTGGGGCCGGTG
>JACQVU010000255.1 GCA_016209585.1 Planctomycetota bacterium | reverse complement strand
GTGGAGAGGCCATTCTGCAAGTCCGGGCCGCCTACCTCAGCGAAGATGGAAGGGACCAGACGTTTCACGCCCGCCGCCGCGTCACCCGCGCGGCCAACGTCCGCCCCCCGCGCAGGGCCGCATAATCGGACAAGCACCCGCGCCCGCTCCCCGCCCTGGGACTTCGCCCGCCGGCTGCTATAATGCGCGACTCCCGTGGGCGGAGGCGAGGCTGGCGGGGGAAGGGAAGGGCGGGAGCCGCGCATGCGCATCGTCATCGTCGGCGCCGGGGCCGTGGGCACCAAACTGGCGGAGCAACTGTCGGCCGAGCAACACGACGTGACGGTGGTGGACGAGGATCCGGCGCGGGTGGAGCGGTTGCGCGACCGTCTGGAGGTCCAGGTGGTGACGGGCGGGGGCACGACGCTGGAGGCGCTGCACCAGGCCGGGGTGAAGGGGGCGCACCTGTTCATCGCGGTGTCGACCAACGACGAGGTGAACATCGTCGCCTGCCTGCTGGCCGCGCGGCACCAGGTGCCGAGGCGGATCGCGCGGGTGCGCAACCCCGACCTGTTGGGGGAGCATGGGGTGCTGGACCAGGCCGCGCTGGGGATCGACCTGGTGATCAACCCCGATCTGCTCACGGTGGAGCGCATTCGCAAGATCGTGGCGACGCCGGGCACCACCGACGTGGCCGACTTCGCGGGCGGGCGCGGGCTGTTGCGGGGCTTCGAGATCGCCCGCGATTCCTTTCTGGCGCACAAGAAACTCTCGGAACTCCGCGAGGCGCTGCCATCGGGCCACTTCCTGGTGTTGACCATCACGCGGGTGGACAAGATTTTCATCCCGCGCGGGAACGATCGCATCCTGCCCGGGGACGTCATCCACGTGGTGATGGCGCAGGAAGACCTGGCGCATTTCATGCCGTACGTGTCGCCGTCGGCGCGCCCGGCGGCGCGGGTGGTGGTGTACGGCGCCTCGCGCCTCGCCAGGATGTGCGCCCAGGTGCTGGCCGGCGTGGTGGAGCGGGTGGCGCTCATCGCGCCGCGACAGCGGGAGGCGGAGGGGTTGTCGATCGACCTGCCCGGGGCGCAGGTCTACGCCGGGCAGGCCTCGGAAGACGACGTGATGGAGCAGGCCGGCGTGAAGCAGGCCGATTACTTCCTGGCGCTGACCGAGAGCGACGACCAGAACCTGGTGGCCGCGTTGTGCGCCCGGCGGTTCGGCGCGCGCGCGACGCTGGCGCTCGCCAACGCCGTGGAATACGTGCAACTGCTGGAACGGGTCGGCGCCGACGTGGTGGTCAACCCGCAACTCATCGCGGTCGGCGCCATTCTGCCGGCGGTGCGGGGCGCGCGGCAGACGCTCAAGGTGGGCAACACCCCGGCCGAGGCCATCGAGATCGAGGTGCAGGCCGGCTCCCGCGCGGCCGGCAGGATGTTGCGGGACATCCGCTTCCCCGCCGGCTCCATCCTGGGCGCCATCATGCGCGCCGGCGAACTGATCATCCCCACCGGCGACGCCACGCTGCGCGAGGGCGACACCGCCATGGTCTTCGCCATGCCGGACGCGGTGGAGGAAGCGCTGGGGCTGTTCCGCAAGCGGGGCATTCTGGGGTAATCGCCGTGTGGTTCCACTCCCGCCGCCCCGGCCGGTCGCCGGCGGCTGCGGGCCATTTCGGGAGGCGCGCCATGGGTCTACTCGCCGCTGCGCGGTCGCTGGGGTTCGCGGTATTGGTCGGCGGTCTGCTGGCGGCCGGTGGTCCGGCGGCCGCCGCCGGGGAAGAGGAGTCGATCTTCGACGGCGTGCAGGAGCACGTCCTGAAGAACGGCCTGAAACTGCTGGTGCTGGAGAAGCACAACGCGCCGGTGGTGACGACCATGGTCTGGTACCGGGCCGGCTCGTCGGACGAGACGGTGAAGGGGCGCACCGGCATCGCCCATTTCACCGAACACATGATGTTCAAGGGCACGCGGTCCATCGCCAAGGGAGAGATCGACGCCATCACGCTGAAGCGCGGCGGCGCCAACAACGCCTTCACGTCGGAAGACGCCACCGCCTACTACTTCAACTTCGCCTCGGATCGCTGGGAGATCGCCCTCTCCATCGAGGCCGACCGCATGCGCAACTGCGCCTTCGTCCAGAAGGAGTTCGACGCCGAGAAGCAGGTGGTGATCGAGGAACTGCGCCGCTCCCTCGATGACCCCTGGGGGCGGCTCGACATGGAGTGCGGCCGCCGGGCCTTCGCGGGCACGACCTATGAACACCCCGTGCTCGGATGGCAAAAAGACCTCGAAGCCGTCACCCGCGCCGACATGCTGAAGTACTACACCCCGCGCTACGCCCCCAACAACGCCACCATCGTCGTGGTCGGCGACGTGCACGCCCCGAAGGTCATCGCCCTCGTCCGCCAACTTTTCGCCGGCATGCCGCGCGTCAACCTCCCCGCCCGCCCGGCGCCGGAAGCCGCGCCCCCCGCGGCCGCCCAGCGCTTCACGCTGGAACAGGAAACCAACACCGCCCGCGTCTCCGTCCTGGTTCCCACCTGCCGCGTGGGCGAACCCGACGACTTCGCGCTCGACATCCTCTCCGGCGTCCTCGCCGGCGGGAAGTCCTCGCGCCTTCACCAGCGGCTCGTCGAAAAAGACCAGACCGCCACGTTCGTGCACACCACCAACGACGCTCGCCGCGGCCCTGGCGTCTTCTGGCTCCAGGCCGAGGCGCGCCCCGGCGTGGACCCCATGCGCATCGAGGAGGCCGTCTGGGAGGAACTCGCCCGCCTGGAGCGGGAGGGGGTCGCCCCGCGCGAGATCGCCAAGGTCGTCCACCAGATCATCGCCGCCGAGGCCCACCAGCAGGAAATCACCCAGGGGCTGGCCAACGCCCTTGGCCAGCGCGAGGCCGTCGCCGGCTCCTGGCACTACGCCCGCGACTACGTTCAAAACGTCTCCGCCGTCACCGCCGCCGACGTGGCGCGCGTCCTCTCCCGCTACTTCCGCCCCGACCGCGCCGTCACCGGGTGGAGCGTTCCCAAGCCGGCCGACAACCCGGGCGGCCCGGATGAAGGCGATGGCGGAGGG
>JACQVU010000253.1 GCA_016209585.1 Planctomycetota bacterium | reverse complement strand
GCAGGCGCCAAGGGCTGGGTGCTGGGCCCAACACCCAGCACCCAACACCGCGGTACTCCGCCTGACCCCCGACCCCATCCCTTCGCCCAACATCCGCCCCCAGCACCCCGCGCCTCTTCGGGCGGCGATCATGCCCGGACGGGCTTGGCAGCCTCCATCTCTTTCAGTTTGCGTTTGAGGATCTTGCCGGTGGGGCCGTGGGGAAGGTCGGGCAGGATTTCGAAGACCCGCGGCAGTTTGTAGGCGGCGATGAGCGGTTCGAGGTAGGCGCGAAGTTCACTCTCGGTGGCGCGCCGGCCTTCCTGCAGCGAGACGAACGCCTTGGGAACCTCGCCCCGGCTCTCGTCGGGGACGCCGATGACGGCGGCCTCCAGGACGGCCGGGTGCTTCACCAGCGCCTGTTCGATCTCGGCCGGCGCGATGTTCTCGCCGCTGGAGATGATGAGTTCCTTCTTGCGGCCGGTGATGGCCAGGAAGCCGTCGGCGGAGTACCGGCCGAGATCGCCCGTCCGGAGCCAGCCGTCGGGGGTGACGGCGTCGCGGGTGTCGTCGGGTTTCTTGAAGTATCCGAGCATGACCGACGGCGAGCGCACCCAGATCTCGCCCTCGGCGCCGCGGGGGAGGTCGCGGCCGTCGTCGTCCACGATGCGGCACTGGACGCCCGGGATCAGCGGCCCCGCGGTTCCGGCCCGGTGGGCGACCTGGGTGCTGAGGGAGACGATGGGCGCGTGCTCCGTGAGGCCGTACCCCTCGAGGAGCGGGAAGCGGAACACCTCGTCGAAGTCGTGGCGGGTCTGCTCGGTGAGCGGCTCGCCGCCCGCGACGCAGACGCGCAGCGTGGGTGGCGGGTCGCGCCGGGCCGCGCGCGCCAGGAAGCGGTACATGCTGGCGACCGCCAGCATGTGGGTCAGCCCCTGCTCGCGAATGGCCGCGAGGACGGCGGCGGGGACGAACTTCTTGAAGAAGTAGACGCTGATGCCGCTCAACATCGGCACCAGGAGCAGGCCGGTGATGGCGAACGTATGGAAGAGCGGCAGGACGCCCACGAACCGCTCCGAGCCGTCGAGGCCGAAGGCTTCCGAGGCGGAGCGCGCGTTGTGCAGCAGGTTGGCGTTGGAGAGCATCACCCCCTTGGGCCGGCCGATGCTGCCGGAGGTGTAGAGGATGAGGGCCAGTTGGGTCTGGGGGGCGGGGTCGGGGCCGGGGGCGTGATCCAGCGCGCCGGACTTGGCCATGGCCGCGAGGTTTTCGAGGAAGAAAACGTTCGCCACGCGCCCCTCGACCTTGGGGCGGAAGAACTCCACCGTGATCACGGTGTCGAGGTCCGCGTCCTCGTAGATGAAGTCCAGTTCGGGCTGTTCCAGGAGGTAGTTGAGCGGCACGGGGGTCTTGCCCGCGGCCAGGACGGCGTAGAAGACCACGCCGAACTCCTTGACGTTGGGCAGCATGATTCCCACGTGGGGCCGCGCGGTGGCGCCGCCCAGCAGGGCCGCGAACCGCAGGGCGCTGCTGGCCACCCGCTGATACCCGAGCACGCCGGTCTCGTCCATCAGGTACGGACGATCCCCGTGCTTTTTCGCCGAGGCGAGAAAAGTCTCCAGAACGCTCATGTCAGCAATTGTCGAACCGGCTCGGCGGGCAGACCTCCGCTCCTCCTTGCGAAGGGCGATCCGTACTGTATTGCGGCGATTCCCCGGCGGCGAGAGAAATTCCGGCGGCCAGCCACGGGCGCATCGGCGATAATCGACCCATGCGCGCCTTTGGCTTCTGCGCGGCGCTGCGCTTCCTTCTCCGGACGACCGCCGACTTCATGGCCGTCGCCGTGAGCCTGCCCGCGGCCTTCCTGCTGGCCGGCCCCACCCGCGAGGCCATCGGGCTGCCCAACGTGCCCCAAGGCCCCGTGCCCCTGAGCACGGCGGCCATTCCCATCACCTACCAGCGCTACGGGGATTGGCTTCGTTTCGCGCTGGGAATCGACCTTGGGCCGCACAACGCCACCCTGGCCGTGGGCGTGGTTTTCGCCGGCGTCCACTTCTGCTTCCACTACTTCGGCCTGTTTGACAACCGCCGCTGGTTCCGCCGGCCGGCGATCTGGCTGCCGGTGGCGGAGTCGGTGGCGCTCTTCTTCGCCCTGCTGCTCACGGCGCTCTTCGCCCTCAAACGCACCGACCACCTCTCCCGGCTGGTCCTCTTCTCCTCCGTCGTCCTTACCATCCTGTCGCTGGGCCTCGGCCGCACCCTGGTGGACGCCCTCTGGCGCCGGCTGCGCGACCTGCGCCTCCTGGATCGCGCGCCGGCGGCGGTGGTCGGCGTGGATCGCGTCTCCCGCGAAGTCGCCGAGCGCATCGCGGCCACGAAAGGCACCGGGTATGACTTGCGGGGGTTCGTGGCGCTCGCGCCGCTCGCCGATCCCCCCGACGCCGCCGACGCCGACGACCGGGCATTGGCGCCCGCGCCGGCCCTCGGCGCCCTCGACGAGATCGGCGCCATCATCGCCCGCGAACACCTCCAGGACCTCTTCATCGCCGATCAGTCCCTCTCCGCCCGCGAGCTCATGGAACTGGTCGCCCTCACCGCCGGAAGCGGGGTGACGGTCCGGGCGGCCAGCGTGCACCTCTCGGTGATCATCAGCCGCGTCTCGGCCCGCGCCGACCTGCACGGCGGCATTCCCATCGTCGACTTCCCTTCCTCCGGCCCCCCCTGGTGGCGGCGGCTGGGCAAGCGCGCTTTCGACATCCTGCTCTCCGCGTTCTCGCTGGCGCTGTTCGCCTTGCCGGCGCTCCTGGTGGCCATCGCTATCCGGGTGGAGAGCCGCGGGCCGGTCTTCTTCCGCCAGCGCCGCGTAACGCGCGGCCGGCGGGTCTTTGACTGCGTGAAGTTCCGGAGCATGCAGCCGGGGGCGGACCGGATGCGCGGCGACCTGGAGCATCTGAACGAGCGCCGCGGCGCTTTTTTCAAGATTCACAACGATCCCCGCGTCACTCGCGTCGGGCGTCTTCTGCGGCGCTGGAGCATCGACGAGGCTCCCCAGGTCTGGAACGTGCTGCGCGGCGAGATGAGCCTGGTCGGCCCGCGTCCGCCGCTGGAGAGCGAGTTGGCCGACTACGAGGCCTGGCACCACCAGCGCTTCGCCGGGAAGGCCGGACTCACCGGGTTATGGCAGGTCTCCGGCCGCCACGATCTCGGTTTCGACGAGATGGTGCTGTTGGACATTTACTACCTCCGCAATTGCTCGCTGTTCCTCGACCTGCGCATCATCGCGAAGACCGCCGGCGTCGTGCTGCTCGGCCGCGGCGCGGCCTGACCCCGGCTCCGGGCCCTCCGCAGTGCCATACTCCGCGCGCGCCCACGGATCAATCGTCGGGGGCATCGCTGTATGCTTTCCACACGCGCGGCTTGAAGCCTTTGCTGTTCACAAGTTCCACCGCGTCGCCGGACGAGCCGAT
>JACQVU010000260.1 GCA_016209585.1 Planctomycetota bacterium | reverse complement strand
GTCCAGATAGGGGCGCAGCGCCTCCGGGACGGCCACGCTGCCGTCGGCCTGCTGGTAGTTCGCGATGATACCGATGACCACCCGCGGCAGCGCCAGCGCGGAGCCGTTGAGCGTGTGGACGAAGCGTAACTTCTTGTCCGTCGCGCTCCGGAAGCGGATGTTGGCGCGGCGCGCCTGGAAGTCCTCGAAGTTGCTGCACGAGGAGACCTCCAGCCAGCGGTCGACGCCGGGGGCGTGCACCTCCAGGTCGTAACATTTGGAGGCGGCGAACGACATGTCGCCGGCGGCGAGGGTGACGACGCGGTAGGGCAGGTCGAGCCGCGCAAGGAGGATCTCGGCGTCGGCGCGGAGGGTTTCCAGTTCCTCGTAGGAGCGGTCGGGGTGGGCCAGTTTGACGAGTTCCACCTTGTTGAACTGGTGCACGCGGGTGATCCCGCGGGTGTCCTGGCCGGCGGAGCCGGCCTCCCGCCGGAAGCAGGGGGTCCAGGCGCAGTACTTGACGGGGAGTTGGGACTCTTCCAGCCGTTCGCCGGCATGGACGTTGGTGACGGGGACCTCAGCGGTGGGGATCAGGAAGAGGTCGTCCACCTCGCAGCGATACATGTCGTTTTCCAGTTTGGGTAACTGGCCGGTGCCGAACATGGTCTGGCGGGTGACGAGGAAGCCGGGAAGGAGTTCGGTGTAGCCCTGTTCGCGCGTATGCACGTCGAGAAACCAGGAGATGAGCGCGCGTTCCAGACGCGCCCCGAGGCCGACGTAGAGCGGGAAGCCGGCGCCGCTGATCTTCGCTGCGCGCTCCAGGTCGAGGATGCCAAGGTCCGCGCCGATCTCCCAATGGGGTTTCGGCTTGAAAGAGAAGGCGCGAAGCCGGCCCTGCACCGGGCCGGCCACGTTGGCCTCGGCCCCGCCGAGGGGCACGCCGGGTCCGGGGACATTGGGGATCCAGTGGAGGAGTTTCTCCAGTTGCTCGTCGCCGGCGCGGGCCGCCTCTTCAGCGGCCTTGAGCCGTTCGCCGAGGGCGTCGCCCTCCTGCCGGAGCGCCGCCACGTCGCGACCCTCGCGCTTGGCCTGGGCGAAGGCCTTGGAGTTCTGGTTTTTCTCCTGGTTGAGGGCGTCGAGCCGGGTCTGCGCCGCGCGGCGCTGTTCGCGGAGGCGAATCACCTCCTCCACGTTCACGTCGCAGTTCTTGAGCGCGGCGGCCTGCTTCACGCGGGCGAGGTTGTCGCAAATGAACTTGGGGTCGAGCATTGCGATAGTCAGTGGCCCGCCGCCGGGCTGGCCGACGGCGTGGCGGTGATGCCGGCCGCGCGGTATTGCACGCGCCCGCCGACCAAGGTGAGAAGGTTCTTATGCTGCTGGGACGTGAGAAAATCACTTACCTCGCGCGCCGGCAACCCGGCTGGAACGGAGCGGGCAATGAGGTCCGCCGGCGCGCCGGGGCGGAGCAGCCCCGCAGCCTCGCCATTTCGGGCGCCGACGCCCGGCGCGCGCCGGGCCGGCGTCTTCCCCGGACCGCCGGGCTGCCCTCCGGCGCTCTCCAGGAAACCCAGCGCCCGCGCGGGGGCCGCCGTCATCATGCGAAGGATTTCGTCAGGCGCAAGATCAGACCGCGTCTTTCGCAGGAAACGGGCCTCATCCCAGAGCGAGAGCGATTCGTTCGACGCGAGGGAATCAGTGCCGATGCAGACCGGCACGCCCATGTCCAGCAACCGGCGCACGGGGTGCGGCTCGTGGCCGAAGAAGGCGTGCGAACGGGGACAGTAGACCACCGCGCACCGTGAGGCGGCGATGGTGTCCAGGTCGCGTTCCCGGGGGTAGTTCAGGTGCGCCAGCAGCGGCCCGGCGTCGAGCGCGCCGATGCGCGAGAGGTGCTCCACGGGCGAAACTGCGGGCGGTTTCCAACCGTTCAGGGAGACGCCCACCGACCGGAGCAGGTCGGCGAGCGGCCCCGACCCCCGCGCCAGGAACTCCTCCTCCGCCCGCGTCTCGGCCACGTGGGTAGAGAGCGGCCAGCCGCGCTCCGCGGCGGCGATGGCGGCCAGGCGGTAGAGACGCTCGCTGGTGGAGTAGGGCGCGTGCGGCGAGAGGCCGCAAGTGGCCAGCGGCGGGGCGGACGGGCGAGCGCCCCCCGTGCGTGAAGCCCACGGCGGGGCCGGGCGCGTGGCGGATGGTTCGGCCGGGAAGGCGGCGTGGTCGTAGGGCGAAGAGAGGGCCAGCGCCTCTTCCATGGTCTCCTCGGCGCGGGCGGGGTCGAAGCCCAACACCTCGCGGAAGAGCACGACGCGCAGGCCGGAGAGCGCCACGGCGGCGTCGTTCATCAGCCGGGAGGAGACGATGTCGCCGGCGCCGGTCGTGCCGTCGGCGAGCATGCCGCGGGCCGCCTCCCGCGCGGCGGCGGCGAGGGCGGCGTGGGGGGTGGCGCGGGTGAAGGCCACGACGCCGGCCAGCCAGGCGCTGAAATCGGTCGTCGGCTGGAAGCGGCCGGCGGCGGCGGAGAGGTCGAGGTGGACGTGGGCGTTGACGAGGCCGGGCATGAGCACGGCGTCGCCGAGGTCCACGACGGGAGCGGTCCGGGCGCGGGCGGCGGTGGCCACGCGGGCCTTGGCGCCGGAGCGGGCGACGCGTGCGCCGGCGAGGAGCACGGCGCCGTTCTCTATAATCTGTCCGGGAGCGGCGAGGAGGAAGCGTGCCCGCAGAAGCATGCCGGGGGGGCCGCCGCGCGGCGCGGGTGGGGAACGTCTCACGCGTCACGTCGCGACGGAACCCGCCGCGACCTGGAACCGCGTGAAGGCGGGAAATGCCTGCCTTCACGCGATCCTACGCCACGCGCAGCGCGCCCGCCAGCGGGAGTCGGGGCTCAAAACGAAATTCCCCCTTGACGCCGTTGCGAGAGTTCGGTATCCTCCCGCCCCAATTCGCTGTACTGTGAGGTATGGTGAACCGGCATGGATACAGCAGCGGGAGACGAAGATCAATGGCCAGGGTTCCGTTCAATCCGCGCACCTTCCCTCCAGATGTGCTTTCTGCCCCGGACGATGACACCGTAGTTCTCCAATACGCAGGGGCTCTCTCAGATCCCACCGATCTGTTGGATTTCATCGTGCAACGTGCCGCGAAAGGCCAGACTGCGGTGAATACCGCCAGCAAGTTGTTTGGCATCTACATGACGAGGCTGCGTGAGACCCACGGCTGACGCGCGGGGAAGGGGGTTCTCGTGAATGGCCACTCGAACGGACGTGTTTCTTGTTGTTGTCGATTTGGTGGGTAGTTCGCTGCTTTCAGAGCAGGACGACAACCATGGCGCCAGTTACTTGGAGTCAGTGTCTCAGCTATACGAGGCGATCGAGGATTGGTTCAAGTACTGCATCGGGCGTACTGTTCCGGAGGGAGACAATCGACTGTTGGCACACAACTGGGCCGGGGACGGGGGCTTCGCCCTCATCGCGGACGCGCCCGAGCTCCGCGACTATGGAGTAATTCAACAGGCTCTTGCGAAGCGTGTTTTTTTGCAGTTGGTCGATTTCATTACCCTTGCGCCATGTGTTCTCCGGCGCGTCGCGCAGCCGATTTCCTTTGGTTCGCCAAGGCCCATGTTTCGAGCGCTTGTGGCCGTCGCGCAAGCGTCGGCCCGCCCGTGGCGTCGTCTCGCCAACATCGCGAGCCGTGGTCTCAACGAGTACCTCAAGCACGAGCGCGAATTCACCGTGCCAGATTCGATAACTTGTACGGTGGAATTCATGGATGCGATGATGCCCAGTTTGCTCCAAATTAAAGGCGGCACACGCGCATGTGGGGACCGGAATGCGGATCTCCTGCTTTTGCCTCACGACTCTGAAGAAGCAGAGGAGCTGCTCGGTGCGTTCGAGTTCCGTCGCACGGAAGTCAAAGGGAGGAATGTGTGGAGGTGCAAGCCACGTGTCCCGTATGCATCTGACTTATTTAACGCGCGGCGCGAGAAGGTTCTGCTGGAAACCACCAGGGGCTTGGCGACAAGCATTACTGGGTTATGCGGTAACGCAAGCGCCGGATCACGGCTTAGTTCGATTCGCGCCGGATCTCTCGAAAAGACTCTCAATGGGCCTCATATCGCACGGACCGCAGCATTACTGTTGAAACAACTGTCGTCTACCATGCCGCAATCGGCGAGGAACGATGCAGAGGCCAGGGTGACGTATTTTCGGCGTTCGCCCGCGCAGGGGGAAAATGGTGACCGATACAAGCAGTTCTTCAGGGGCGTGCATGATGCGTTGAACAGCGCCAACCCTCGCCTTACCAAAGACAACGCGGCTGTACTGGAACAAACGGTCGGGTCGGACCTGAAATCATCGTGGTTGTTGGCGTCGAATCTCGGCCTTCCAGTGCTCGTTGCAAGCAGGGTGGGGTCTTCGAGCGTTGAAAGTCGAGTTGCTTTTGATTCGATGATATCTAAGTGTGATAAGCACATCCGTTCGCACATCACGTTTCCGATCATTTTGCAGTCTATCGCCGAGCGGGTCCGGGGAGTTCAAGCCCGTAGCCAATCGGAAAGCGAAGCGAGTGATCGCGTCGATTGTTTCGGGCTCCTGTGTGTCGACTTCACATACGAGCCCCTCCCATACGAGTACACTGTCCTCAAGTGTACGGATGCTCAAGAGCAGGCTACGCACACGCGGGAAATCGCTCGAAACGCATGGTTCGATCCGCTCGTTCAACAGATCATGGTTTTCGCGGAAGAGATACGGTATGCCGAACTGGAGGAGGCCTATGAGTCTGTGTCGGTGGGCATGTTTCGTCCTGAAACCGGACACCAGTGACAATAGTTA
Organism: Planctomycetota bacterium; assembly: GCA_016209585.1. GTDB lineage: Bacteria > Planctomycetota > UBA8742 > JACQVU01 > JACQVU01 > JACQVU01. The sequence goes on along the minus strand of JACQVU010000260.1, from coordinate 7,755 downwards.
CTGTGGTGGGTCAAGGAAAGTAGATCACCGTTGGGAGGGCGAGCGAACGCCCGCGCAATCCGCGGCGCCGGCAAACCCCCGCTCGGCGAGGAGAGGAAAGGTGCGCGCGAGCGCAGGAAAGCGGAGAATGCGGCCAGGGACCAGTCGCGCCGTGACAAAACCGGATGCTCCCATGCCGGCGGGTTCAGCCCGTGCGCTACCGGCCGTCGCCCTCGTGGGGGCGGGGCCGGGCGATCCGGGGCTGCTCACGCTGCGGGCGCGCGATCTGCTTTCCCGCGCCGACGTGGTCATCCACGACGCGCTCGTCAGCCAGGGGGTGCTCGCGCTGGCGGCGAAGGGGGCGGAGCGCGCCTTTGTGGGCAAGCGCGGGGGCGGGCGTCACACGCCGCAGGAGGAGATTCACCGCCTGATGATCGAACATGCCCGCGCGGGCCGGCGGGTGGTGCGCCTCAAGGGCGGCGACCCCTTCATCTTCGGCCGCGGGTCTCAGGAAGCGGCCGCTCTGGCCGAGGCGCGCGTGCCGTTCGAGGTCGTTCCCGGCGTCTCCGCGGGGGTGGCGGTTCCAGCCTACGCCGGGATACCGCTCACGGAGCGGGATCGCGCGTCGCACGTGACCTTCGTCACGGCGCACGAGGACCCCGCGTCGCCCGCCTCGCGCGTCAACTGGCGCGCGCTCGCCGCGGCGGGCGGAACGCTGGTCGTTTTCATGGGCGCGCGCACGTTGGCCGGCGTCTCTGAGGCGCTGGTCTCGGGCGGGCGCGCGGCGTCGACGCCGGCGGCGGTGATTGAGAACGGCACGACGCCGCGCCAGCGCGTGGTCGAGGGGCCGCTGGCGGAGATCGCGTCGCTGGCGGCGGCGCGCGGCGTGGGCGCGCCCGCGATCCTCGTGGTGGGCGAGGTCGCCGCGCTGCGGCAGACCTGCGCCTGGTTCGAGCGCCGCCCCCTCTTCGGCTGGACCGTGATCGTCACCCGTGCGCACGAAGGCGCGCCCTGCCTCGGCTCGCTGCTGGAAGAGGCCGGCGCGCGATGCGTGCGCGCCCCGTCCATCGCCTTCGCGCCGCCCCTCGATAAAGGCCCGCTGGAGCGCGCGGTGCGCGAGGCCGGGCAGTATGACTGGATCGTGCTCACCAGCCCGACGGCGATTGAACGTTTCTTCGAGGAGGTCGCGCGCCAGGGGCTTGACGCGCGCCACTTCCACAACGTGCGCTTCGCCGTCGTCGGCTCGTCCAGCGCCGCGCGGCTCAGGCGGGAGGGGATCGCGGCGGACGCGCAGCCGGATTCGTTCACGGCCGAGGCGCTCGCGCGGGAGTTTTTTCGGCGCGGCGGCGACTGCACGGGCCGGCGGTTCCTGCTGCCGCGCTCCGATATCGCCACGCCCGACCTGCCCGCCGCGCTGCGCGCGCTGGGCGCGACGGTGGACGAGGTGATTGCCTACCGGACGTCGGGGGTCGGGGATGGGCGGAGTACCGCGCACCCAAAGTCGGGGGGCGAGATGCGGGAGGTGATCGAGAGCGGCGAGCGGTTCGTCCTGGCGTTCGCCTCCTCTTCAGCGGCGCGCAACTTCTCGGCGATGCTCACGCCCGACCTGCGCGAAGTCGTGCGCCAGCGCGGGGTGATCGCCGCCATCGGGCCGTCAACCGCCTCGACGCTTGAGGCCGAGTGTGGCTGGCCGCCGGCGATCGTCGCCGCGGAGCACACGCTAGAGGGCCTGGCGGCGGCCATCGTGGAGTACGCGGCGGCGCGGAACGTCTGAGGGCGAGAGATCAGAAAAGCGCCGACAGGGCGATGGTCAACCCCTGGTCGCCCTTGATGTTCTGCACCCGGCCGCGGTCGAGGTCGGCGGCATACTCCAGTTTCAGCGCCCAGGCGGGATGGGGCCGGAAGCCCACCACCCAGGCGGCCCGCATCCGGTCGCCGAGCGTCTCGGCGCGGGTGTCGGTGTCCACCTGTTCGTACCGCATTCCGGCGAAGAAGGCCGGCTCGGAAAGGCCGCGGCCCAGGAAGGTGTCGTTCAGCGCGTCGAACCAGAACCGGTAGGTCCCTTCGACGAAATAGCCCTGCATCCGCTGGGGGATGGGGCGGCCGGTCTTCTCTTTCTCGGCCAGGAAGATGAAGCCTTCGCCGGCCACGGTCAGCCCGCGCCAGCAGAACGAGCCGTCGAGACCGAACACCGTGAGCGAACGCTTCGCGTCCACGTCGTAATCGCCATACATGAGAGAGGGCGCCACCGAGAGACCGGGGATCGCCCCCGGCCGCCACGCCACCCGGCCCACGGCGGTCTTGTCGTCGTTGTTGTCGCCCGGCGGGCCGAACTTCCCCTTGGCCGGCGCGACCCCCGGCCCGTCCGTGACGCGATCGCTTGGCCCGTTGATGAAGTAGACCTGATGCTCCAACTGTTCCGCCCCCGCGTGGATGGTCCCGGCGACGCCCAGTCCCGGCTCCGACCAGACCGCCGGCACGAGCACTTCCGCCGTGAGCGGCCGCGTGGCGAAGTCGCGCAGCGGATGTATGGCCTGCTGGTTGTACGCCCCCAGCGGAACCTTGACCACGCCCCCCGATATCCGCAGCGGCTCGAACACCTCGTATTCGACCAGCGCCTCGTTCACCTGCACCCCGCCGTCGCCACCGGCGACGTCGCCGCCGAAGAGCGTCTCCACCTCGCCGAAGAAGTTGAGCCTCGCCGCCGGCCCGGCCCGCAACAGCAGCCCCAGGCTGCGGGCCTCGAAATTGGCGGCCTCGCCGCCGCGGTCGGTGAAGGCGGCGTCGGCGTAGGCGCCGAGAGCGAACGAGCCGCCGAACGAGCGCGCCGCGATGCTCGCGCGGTCGTAGGGCGGGTGCGCCCGCGCCTCCGCGGCCGGCGTCTCTTCCTCCTCCGCGTCGGGCGGCGCGCGGTCCTCGCGCGGCGCGCGCCACGGCGGACGGGCGGCAGCGAGATCGCGTTCCAGCGTGCGCACGCGGGCGGCGAGGTCGTCGTGGGCTGGCTTCCAGTCCGGCCCCGGAGCGGGCGCGGCGGACGGGGCGGTGGAAGCGGGGCCGCCCTCCGCCCCAGACTCGTCCCCCGGCCCGCCGGGAGTGGCGGGCGGGGCCGCGGGCGACGCTCCCGCGAGGTGTCGGGCCAGAAAGTCTAGGATCGCGGCGCGGACGGCTGCGCCATGTTGTTCGGAGGCCAGCAGCGCCTGGCCGTGGGCCGCGCCGGCGACGATCAGCGATTGCTTCGGCCCGCCGGCCAGGTCTTGCGCCATGAGCGCGCCGCGGAGGCCGGCTACGTCCTGCTCCGCGGCCACCACGAGCAGCGGGCGCGTGAAGCCGGCGGCGCCGTCTTCCAGCCGCAGGCCGGCGATGTCGCTGCCGGGGGAGACCAGTGCCACGGCGCGCGTCGTCGGATCGCCGGCGGCGTGACGCCAGGCCACGTTGGCTCCGAGTGAGAAGCCCACCAGCGCCACCGCTGCTTCCTTCAAATGGGCGCGGGCGCGAGCCGCCGCCACGGCGGCTGACAGGTCTTGCGCCATGCGGACGAAGTCGTCGGGGGTGAGGTCGGCGGCGAAGAGCGGTTCGCCGGCGCGCGACACGGACTCTCCGTGGCCGCGGAGGTCCAGGGTGAGGACGTTGTACCCGGCGCCGCGGACGTTGAGGGCGAAGTCGCGCAGCGTGGCGCGGTCGGCGCCCAGTTGGTGGAGGAGCACCACCAACCGGCCGCGCTCCGTGGGATGGCGGAACAGGGAGCCGTGCAGCCCCACGTCGTCGGCGGAGAGGAACTGGATGTCCTCCCACTGGGGCCGGGGAGCGTGGGGCGCGACGCACCCCGCCGCCGCGAGCGCGAGCGTCGCCAGCCCGATCGCCATGGCCAACAGCGGGCTGAGGATCGCGAGGCGTCGGCGCATGCGGAGGTGATCCCGGCCGCCGGGGCAGAGAGGGTGGCGCGTCGCGAGCCATGGACGAGCACGCACCGTTGTCCTAAACGCTCCACGGCGGGCGGCGTTTGCTGTACTGCCCCACCGGTCGCCGCGGATCACGCGACGTTTCACGTGAGGCTTGCCACGGACGCCGCCGGTCGCTTCCATGCCGGCCTGCCGCTGGCGCGCCGGCTGCCCGCCCGGCGGGTTGTGGCGCGGGCGCGGGGGCGCGCCTGCGCCCGCCGCAGAACCCGCCGCACCGAGGCGCGCGACAGGCCCAGACGGCGGGCCAGCCGCCGGATTCCCAGGGCCTCGTTGAAGCGCAGGTCGAAGACCCGCCGCGCCAGTCCCGACAGCCGGTGGCGGCGGTCGAGGAGGATGGCCAGTTCCCGCCGCCTGCGAACCAGCCGGCGGCGGGCGAGGAGGGAGAGCCTGGCGGGCGAGCCGCCTTGATCTTCTTGGGGCAGGCGAGCCTCAAGGGCCGGGCAGATAGCGACGCAGACTTCTCGCCGGGGGCAGGCGCGGCAGTCGCCGCGCGCGGGGGTGGGGAGCGTCCGGGAGCTTTTTTGGTCAGTCATAAGGAGCCTCATGAGGTTTCACTGAAGTCTTATGAAATTTAGTGCCTTCGGGATTCCGACGCCAGTGGAATCTGAAAAAAATCCGGCGAGTCCGCGCGATGGGGCGCGGGAAGCCGGCTATCGGCAATACACCGCGTCACGGGCGGGCCGCACATCGCGTACAGGCCAAGCGGTTGAAATCTTCAAGAGTGACGCGAGTTTCCCGCCTTTTAGGTCCGGGATGGCGGTGATATTATTTGTCGGAATAGGGCTTGAGCAAACGCCCCGCGTTGCGTAGATTCCAGGGGTTGACATCTCTCCGCCGGAGCCGCGGCGCGGGCTGCGGGTCGCGGCGGACCATAACCCTGGGAGAGAGAAATGTCCTTCCCCGGTGAGAGAATAAAAAAGCTGCGGTGGTTCCGAGGCTACACCTGCGAACAACTCGCCCGGTTGGTCAAGCGTACCCGCCCCTACCTCTCAAGCGTGGAGAACGGCCACAACCCGCCCACGCCGAAACTCCTGGAGGACCTCGCTGACCCGCTCGGCGTCGACGTGGCCTGGTTCACCGACGAGCACCCCTCCCCCGCCCCGCTGGGCGGCGCCGGCATCCGTCCCCTGTTGCTGGCGCTGCGCGACTTCCACCGCCGTTCCGGACGGGCCAAGGCCCGCCGGCGCATCCCGCTCCTGGCCCCGACCTGCGCGGCGGACCCCGTCAGCCTCTTCACGGGGCGCGCGCCGCGCGGGGCCATCGAGAAGTACGTCGCTTGCCCCGATGAACTGACCGAGGCGCAGGTGGTGGCCGTGCGGATCGCGGGCGACCGCATGGCGCCCCGGCTCTTCGACGGCGACCTGGTGCTGGCGGTGGCCGGCGCGCCGCCGCGGGAGGACCGACTGGCGGTGGCGCGAGCCGACGGCGAGCCGATCGCCTGCGGCCTCTACCGGGCGACGAAAGAGGGCGTCACGCTCACGCCGATCAACGCGCGCTATCCCGCCAACCTCTACCGCGCCGGCGCCATTCTCTGGGCCGCGCGCGCGCACACGATCTACGCCGACGCCTACGGCTGACCGCCGACGCGCGAATTGGCGAAACCAGAGCCTCCGCGCGCTTAGAGCCTGTTTCAGTAGGCTCTTACTCAAACGGCCAGGGGCTGAAGCCGGTGTCGGTGTCGGTGTTGCGGGCGCCGTTCGGTCCGAACTTGACGGCGTCCAGTTCGGTGCCGTCGAAGATGAACATGGTGTGGTCGGTGGCGCCGTCGAGTTTCCCCAGGAGGAGAACGGTGGCGAAGAGCGCCCAGCCCTTGTACCGCGTGTAGTCGTACACCATGGCGAAGCGGGTGTCGCTGATCTGCGCGAACTGGTCCGGGGCGCCGAAGTTGTTCAACACGGTGTATGGATCGACCCGGTTGGTCGCCAAGTCGGTCGCCAACCGCTCGTCGATCTTGTGGCCGTGCTCGATCTGCACGAACCAGCACCCCGTCCCCACCAGCGGCGTCAGGAGACAAACGAGGGCCAGGAACAGGACGTGCGGCGCCCGCGCGGCGCGGCGGGCTGCCATGGGCGCTGAGGTCATGGATTGGAGATCGGAGGTTGCGGAACGCCAAGGGGAAACTCATCGCATCCTAGCCGGGGCGGGGCCGAATGCAAGAAAAAATGGCCGGTTCCCCGCCCCCCGCCCCCTCGCCCCCCGCTGACGGGGGAAAAGGCCGGAACAGGAGCCGGGACAGGCATGAACTCCCCCTCGCCCCCCGCTGACGGGGGAAAAACCACGAATGGACACGAATTGACACCAATGGGGAACGTGGGAACGTCCGCGGTTCACCGAGAACCGGGAACCGGGAACCGAAACCCGGTGTGAATTCGTGTTCATTCGTGGTTCTGTTCGCGCCACCGCCTCTCCCGCCGGCGGTTGCAACCTGATCTGACATCCGGTATCTTGCCCCATCGGCTCCTCTCACGCGGAGGCGCGGCCAAATCCCGCCTCACGGCGGAACTACGAACCATGCCCGCCCTTCGCCTCACCGCCCTCTTCCTCACCTGCTGCGGCCTGCTCGCCTGCGGTTGCGGGCCGATCCCGCTGCTCATCGGCGGCGCGTATGTGGAAACCTCGGACGCGCTAAAGGGCGGGGGCACCACCGTGATCGCGCCGCCCAACTCGGTGCCCAGCGTGGGCGTCACCACGCCCAACGGCTCGCTGGTGGAGCCGGCCGCGGGCGACATCGCCTTGCGCTACAGCGTGGCCAACGCGGAGGGAGAGAAGATCGCCCTCACGGTCGAATGGACCGCCGACCCCGCCGAGCCGCGCGCCTGGAAGCCCGCCACCGAAAAACCCGGCAGCCCCAGCGAGGGAACCACCAACCTGCTCACCACCGCCGCCGGAACCCAGCACGTTTTCGTCTGGGACTCGCTGGCTGATCTCGGCCGCGTTCGCGCCACCACGGTTCGCCTGCGCGTCGCCGCCGCGGATTCGCAAAAGGGGCTCCCGGCCGAGAGCGACGCCTTCGCGCTCGACAACAACGACGTGGTAGTGGCCAAGGTCATCGCCCCCCTCGCCAAAGACGCGCCCACCTCCGGCGACGTCCCCGTCCGCTACACGCTGACGGACCCCAACGGCGACGCCGCCACCGCCGTCGCGCAATGGTCCGTCAACGGCGGCGTCGATTACAAGAACGCCTCGGAGCGCGCCGGCGCGCCAAGCCAGGGCCTCGCCGCGCTCACCTCCAGCCCGGACGGAACCGAACACCTCTTCATCTGGGACGTGGTGAAAGACCTCGGCCGGCGCACGCTCTCCAGCCTGCTTTTCCGCCTCATCCCGTCCGACGTGAAGTCCGGCTCGACCGGCGTCTCGGAACCGTTCACCGTCAAGAATAACGACGCGCCGGTCCTCACCATCGAGGACATCACGGGCAAAGTGTCGGGCAACGTGAAGATCACCTGGACGGCCACCGACACCTACGAGGGCACGCGCCTTTCCGTCGCGGCCGACTATTCCACCGACGGCGGCGGAACCTGGAAGCCCGCCACCGCCACGCTCGACACCGAGAAGGCCGACGTGGCCGTGGGCGCGTCAGGCGTCACGAAAGCCAGGTTCTGGACGTCGGAAGTGGACCTTTCCCGCGCCTACGTGACGAACGTGAAGGCGCGCGTCATCGTACACGACGGCGTCGATGCCTCGCTTCCCGCCGTCACCGCCTCAGCCTTCATCGTCGACAACAACGACCCGCCGGCCGTGATCTTCGACGCCCTGCTCGATGGAGGAACCTTCTTCGGCGACGTGCCCATCGCCTACCGCCTCACCGACACCAACG
>JACQVU010000266.1 GCA_016209585.1 Planctomycetota bacterium | reverse complement strand
GACACGGAGACCGCACGGAGAAGCCCCGCAGGGATGATCTTCTCCGTGAAACCTCCGTGGCTCCGTGCCTCCGTGTTGAATCCGCGCGGGCTGGTTCGACCAAGCGGCGGTTCGTGGGAGAGCCGAGAACGCGCCGTTCGCCCATGGAAGACAAACTGCGACACGTCGCCGCACTCCAAGGCGCGCTCCGCCGCCCCCCACTTCGCCGTTCGGCGGTGAGGCGGCCCGCTACCTGCCGCCCTCACACGGGCGCAACAAACGCGGTCGCTCACGCTCCGGGCTCTTGTTCCGGCCACGCCTCGCAAGTAGGGACAAGCACGCCACCCGTCGAAGACTTTTACGAAATTCTACGATAGCCGCTTGACGGCGCCCCAAGCCGAGACATAACGTTGTCACTGTGTTCATCCGGCCTTGGGCACACGGAGATTTTTGGTGGAATGACAGGTTCTGCGAACGCGAAGAGAGAACGGAGGATTTCGGGCACGATTCCATCGTGCGGAGCAGAAGAACCTTGGCGGCCAAACTGGAAACCTTCATTGGCGGAGAGGAGTAGTCGCCATGGCAAAACACGTGTTCAGCAAGATGATGCGAGTTCATCCTGTTTCCCTGGCCATTCTCGGCTGGCTGGCATTTGGTGTGTTACAGATTGTTGACTCAATCAGTCTGAAACTGGTGCTTCTGTCGGCTGCCAGGGTCCTGCCCGAAGTCCTCCGTTCATAAGGAAAGACGCCGCAGGACCAGCGGTTCGAGGCTATCAGGACCCCGCGGCGGGTTCCCTCAGCATCAACCGCGACGTTATCCCGACAAGGAGGGTTCATGAGCCAGAATTCCGGAAGATCTGATAGCGCCATCGAGAAGGTCGCAAACGGCCAACGGTTCGTGATCTACGCAATCCTCGTGAATCTCGCGACGGTTGGATTGAGGGTCGCGATCGGCGACGCCGGTGCGTTGCTCGGAATCGTGGCGGTCGTCCTTGCTATCGTTGGCTTGCATCGGCTGTCTGATGGGCTGGGCTATTCGGCCAGCAAGAAAGTGCTCATCATCGTCCTGGCGTGCGTTCCGCTGGTCAACCTGATCGTGCTCGTGCTGGTCAACTCTCGAGCGACCCAAGCACTCAAGGCCTCTGGGTACAAGGTTGGGTTGTTCGGTGCGACTCGGTAGACCGAAGACGATGAGCTCGTCGCAACGGGATAACTCGGCGCCGGAGCCAACGCCGCTCGCTTCGCGAACTGGCGCGGCTCAGTGCCAAGTTAGGCTCACAGTGCGAACCCCCTGAGACAAGGAAGCGGCTCGCGCCCCGCTTTTCCGAAATCGGGACGGATGTTATCATCTTTCAGGGGGCGAGGTTTGGCGGTTGCCGCCAGCCTCCAAGGCCCCGCCCCCGTGTGTGTCGCTCGCGCCATGGCCCGCATCCGCGTGGAAGACCGCTGGCTCCGCAAGGAGTATCGCTTCGAGGTCGGCAACCTCGACGCCATGGCCCTCGACTTCGAAATCGGCGTCCTGCGCGAGGGCGAGCGCTTCGCGCCTGAGTCTCTCTCCATCCTTCGCCCCCTGGCCGAGAAACTCACCCGCCGCGGCGACGTGGCCGGCGGGCTGCGCCTCGATAAGCGCATCGTCACCCTTCTGCCCACCGAACCCGGCGGCTGGTACAACCTCGCCTGTTCCCACGCGCTCGCGGGCGACATCGCCTCAGCCTTCACGGCGCTCGACCAGGCGTTGCGCCTGGGTTTCAAGAACTGGCCGCTCCTGGCCGCAGACAAAGACCTCGCGCCCCTTCGCGCCGCCAACGCCGAACGGTTGAACGCCCTCATCGCGCGTCACGGCGTGCGCCTCGCCGAGCCAGCCGCCGGCGCCGCCACGGCGAACGGCGGCGGCGCGTCTCCCGCGCCCGCCCATCCGCCGGCCAAGGCGGCGTCGCCGTCCGGCGCGGGCGGCGGCGCGCTCCCGTCGCCTGCTTCCCCTTCGCCCGTGCCGGGCGCCACGCACGGGGTTGGCGGCCCAGCGCCACAACCGCCCGCCGCCACCGAGCCGCCTGGACCGGCGGACGCGGGCGATGCTCCCACGCCCGGTCCCGCCGACGGCCCTGGGGCCGCCTCCGCGCCGGGTCCGTCCACCGGCCCCGGCGCGGGCTGACCGGTGGTCAGCGCCATGCGAGTTCTCGCCGTCGGCGCCCACCCGGACGACATTGAAATCCTGTGCGCCGGCACGCTGGCGCGTTGCAAGGCGCGCGGCGACGCGGTGCACATGTGCATCGTCACCGACGGCGCAGCCGGCCACCGTCAGATCGGCCCCGACGAACTCCGGGAAGTTCGCATGGCGGAGGCCGCGGCCGCCGCCGAGACGCTGGGCGCGGAGATGCACTGGCTCGACATTCCCGACGAGGGCGCGCGCAACGACCAGGGCAGCCGCCTGCTGCTGGTCGACGCCATACGCCGCGCCCGGCCGGACCTGATCATCACGCACGGCCCGGACGACTATCACCCCGACCACCTCGCCGCGTGGGAACTGGTCCGCGACGCCTCTTTCATGGCCGGTCTCTGCAACGTTCGCACCCGCCACCCGGCGATCGAGAACGTGCCGCCGCTGTTCATCATGGACACGCTCATGGGGGTCGGGTTCACCCCGGAGATCTACGTCGACGTCACCGACGCCTTCCCCACCAAGCAGCGCATGCTTGAGAAACACGTCAGCCAACTGAAGTTCCTGAAGGAACACACCACGGTGGACATCATGAACGTCATCGAGGTCGTCGCCCGCTTCCGTGGCCTGCAGTGCGGCGTGAAGATGGCTGAGGCCTTCCGGCAGTGGCGCGCCTGGCCGCGCGTGGGTGTCGCGCGGCTCCTGCCGTGACGGCCTCGGGCGGCGCCCGGCGCGCAATGGCTGTTCCGGTCACCGCCGTCATTCTCGCGGCCGGCAAGGGGCAGCGGCTGCGGCCGCTTTCCGACGCCGTGCCGAAGATGCTCGCGCCGGTCGCGGGGCAGCCGATCATCGCGCGGGTGATGGAACAGATCGCGGCGGCGGGGGTCGCCGACTTCGTGGTCGTGGCGCACGAGGGAGATCGGCGCCTTGCGCAGGCGCTGCGCCAGACGCCCTTCCCCGTGGCGCTGGCCTTGCAGCGTGAGCGGCTGGGCATGGCCCACGCGCTGCTCCAGGCGCGCGACGCCGCCAAGGGCCGCCACCTGCTGGTGGCATCGTGTGACAACCTGCACACGGTCGGCCACATGCAAGCCTTCCTGCGCCTCCATCTCGACGGGGGCTGCGACGCCACGCTCACCGCCTGGCGCCTGCCGCCGGAAGAGATGGGGCGTTCATCGACGCTGGGTCTCGACGGCGATCGGGTGACCGCGATCATTGAGAAGCCGCGGCCGGAGCAGATGATCTCCAACGTGGCCTCGGTGCCGCCTTTCCTCTTTCGTCGGGAGATTCTGGAAGCCTGCGCGCGGGTCCCGCTTTCGGGACGGGGAGAGTACGAACTGCAAACCGCCGTCGCGGCCTGGATCGGAGAGGGGCGGGTCGTGCGGGCGCTGTTCACGCCTGCGCGCATGCACCTGACGACGATCGACGATCTCCTGGCCATCAACGCCCACTACCTCGACGCCCTGCCACCGGATCGCCTGGCGAGCGGGCCGGGAATTCGCGGGCCGGTGTTGATCCTGGAAGGCGCGACCGTCGGGCAAGGCTGCCGCCTCGGCCCTCACGTGGTGGTCGGCCGACGCGCCGTCGTCGGCGCCGGGTGCGAGATCTCGCGGTCCGTCGTTCTTGACGGCGCGCGCGTCCCGCCTGGAACCGTCGCGGCGGGAAGCGCCTTCTTCCAGACCGGCGAGTGAGGCCATGTCCAGCCGGTCCGCTTCCTCCTGCCACGGTATGTCGCGCGCCTGGCTCTACACGGCAGCCGTCACGGTGGTTCTCTGCGTGGTTTGGGCGTCAATCGGCGCCATTTCCCGTCAGATCGGCTCGACGCCGGAGGCTTCCCAGACAAGTGATGGAGAAGCAGATGGCCGGCGGCGTGAGGCCGCGCGTTCTTCAAATGGCGGCGCAAACATGGAGCGGCGTCCAGTCAGCGACTCCACCCGATCCTCGCCCGATCTTTCCTCTAACATGGATGCCCCAAACCCATCGCCAACCCAGACGCCATCGGAGTGGGAGGTTCCGCCTTCTGACTTTGACGAGGCGTGGAGCCGCGTTTCAAAGATCATTCAGACCTTCGATATCGCGGCCTTCTTCCATCGCGGTGAGATGTATTCCGCGGGCACGGTGAATGTAACCCGCGGTCCGATAGACGGGGTTGAGGCGTGGAACGAACTGGAGGAGGTGCGCGTCAACGCTTTCCTACACCCCGAACTTCCACCGCCCGCCACGCGCGCTCTCCGGAAAGTGGGCGCGCGAGCCAATCTTTTTGAACAAGCGTGGAAGAAAGCGACAACGCTTGAGCATTCCACTTACGAGTCGGAGTCGCCAGGATACGTCTACAACTACGAGTACGGCTCCAACAACACGAATTTCCTGTGCTTGCTTCCGTGGATGTTGAGTGATCCGGCGCGCGTTCGGCGAGCGTGCCTCGACCTGGGCCACGATCGGCGCGCGTTTTCCGAGTTGCGCGCGCTCGCGGGCAAGGCGGCGCTCTGGTCGGTCCGGCAGGTGGGCGATGATCCGGATCACCTCTCGGTGCAGTGTACGGTCGAGCACGCCGACGAGTGGATCGCTCCCTTCCTTCACCAGCGGTATGAATCACTCGACGCGCAGGTGTGGGAGTATGGCGTCATGCTGTTTCGGTATTTCGACGAAGTGCTGCGCCCCGACTCGCGTGACTACCCCGGGGGGCTGATCGGGTACATTGAGGATACGTTTCCGATCGTCCGCTCGCAGCCGGCGTGGACGATTGTCCGCTTGCGCCAAGAGCGTTTCGTGGAAACGCCCGATCGCCTGCCGCCGTTGAATAGTTGGGTAGAGTGCCCTCCCGAGACCTTCCCAGTTGACCCCGCCACAGGTTACCCGTGTCTCCCATTGCCAGAATGGCGCCCGGTTCGTTCGTTCGCGCGGGTGAAAGGCGCGGTATGGACGGATGAAGTGGTGGCACAGCACGCGGTCGAATTGAAAGAAATTGGCGGCCTGCTGTCGAACGCCCGCCTCGCCCTCCGCTCCGAAGGCGCGATGTGGGCGAGCATCTATCAACCACGCACGGTTGACTGGCGTGACACGGCGCGCAAAACGATCTTCGAGGGGCTTGAAGATCGCGAAACGCTCGTGCGCCGCGACTGCCTTGAGACCGCCATCGCGTTCCCCGACGACGCCGACCTCCTCGGCGCTCTGCGCGCTCGGCTGGAGAAGGACGACGACGCGCCCACGCGCTACGTCGCGTTCCGCGCGCTGGCCGAAATGGCGCGCAAACGCGAGACCACCAGGTGGAACGCCGATATGGAGGCCGCCGTCGCCGCCGTGAAGGCCCAGGCTGCGAAGCGTCGGGAGGCTGAGGGGCCGCCGCGCCAGCCTCCCGCGGGTCCGCGAGTCGTGGAGAGCGCCGACGCTGCGGGCGTGAGCGCGCAGGAGCAACTCGCGCGTCGCACGGTTCTTGACACCGACCTCTTTGCCCGCGCCATGAGTGATCCGAGCGCCGAGTTCCGGCTGCTCGCCCACCTCTATTTCCGCGGCCTGGAGGCGGAGTACGAGCGACGCGAAGCGCCGTTCGCCACCACGTGGGACGGCGCCGCCATCGAACAGGAGCGCATGGCGTTCCTTTTGCGCGACACGCTTCCGCGCGAGGTGCGCGCGTCATACCACCTGGATTGATCGCGCTCCGCGCGGATCGGGCGATTGTAATGTCCGGTCAGGAAAATCGCGCCAAGCAAGAGAAGCGGGGCTTGTGGGCGCTGTCCGGCTCGGCGGTCAGCGCCCGTTGCCGCGCCCCGCGTTCCGGTGGGCCTTCCGTCCGCCGCCGCGAGCGGGGGCGGCGGCCCCGCCGCCGGGAGGAAGCAGGTCGGCGACGCGAACCGAGAAGCCCGGAAGCACGTCGCCGCCGTCGAGTCTGTCGCTCTCCTTCAGCACCACGGTAGAGCCGTCGGCGCGACAGACGCGGACCGAGCGCAACATCGGCCGCACCACCCAGACGAGGCGAACGCCGGCGGCAAGGTACTCTTCGGCTTTCTGTTCGACTCGCTCGTAGATATCGCGGGGCGATGTGACTTCCACCACCAGGTCTGGCGCGATGGTGATCTCGCCTTCCGGAACGCGCCCATCCGGGAAACGGCCCGAAGCGACGAACGACACGTCGGGTTTGCGCATCCGGTCGGGATGGCCCGGAAAGCAGCGGTAGTTCGTGTCGCTCGGAAACACCCAGCCGCGCGAACCATTATCGACGAACACGGCAAGCGCCAGTAGTATCCGGCCCGTGACCCACGACAACGCGGCTCCCAGATTGCGCTCCACGAGAACCCCGTCTTCGAGTTCGTAAGCGCCGCCGTCCTCAAGGGCCAGAAACTGCTCCGGCGTGACCAGCGGTTTCGTTGCGGTAGGCGTCATGGCGACACGTTCCCCGGAAAACGCGCCGCGGTTCGGGCGCGATCTGAGTATACCACGCCGGCGACGGCCCCCGCAGGCCGCCTCTCCCGCCTTCTCGCCGGCGTCGCCACGCCGACGGCGGGCCTTCACGCGATTGCGTCGCCCGGCGGCCAAGGCCGGCGGGGCGGGGGGATCAAATCGCTTCTTCGCCCCGTTCGCCGGTGCGGATGCGCACCACCTCTTCCACCGGCGAGATGAATATCTTCCCGTCGCCGATCTTTCCTTCCGCCGACTTGGCGGAAGCGGTGATGGCCTGCACGACGGACTCCACCTTCTCATCGGCGATGATGATCTCCAGTTTGAGTTTGGTGTTGAAGCCGACGTGATACTCGACGCCGCGGTAGAGTTCCGAGTGCCCCTTCTGCCGGCCGAAGCCGCGCACCTCCGTGACCGTCATGCCCGTGATGCCGATGGCGGCCAGCGCCTCCTTCACCTCCTCGAGCTTGAACGGCTTGATGATGGCTTCCACCTTCTTGATCGCGCCCATCGTTCGTCTCCTTGCCGGTCGCTCCGTCCGCACCGCGTTCACCCGGCGCCACCGGCGGCATTGTAACGTCTATCGACCGCCCGTTGAACCTCAGATGTTGCTGTACGCCGTCAGGCCGTGTTCGCTCACGTCCAGCCCCTCCATCTCCGCCTCGCGGCTGACGCGCAGGCCGATGGTGTGCTTAATGATGGTGAACAGGACCAGCGCGGCGGTGAAGGTCCAGGCCGCGCAAGCGCCGATGCCCTTCAACTGGGTGCTCACCTGCCCCCAGCCGTGGCCGTAGAAGAGGCCGGTGCTGGTGTTGAACAACCCGCACGAGAAGGTGCCCCAGACGCCGTTGGTGAGGTGCACCGACATCGCGCCCACGGGGTCGTCGAGCCGCAGTTGGTCGAACATGAGCACGGAGAGCACCACCAGCACGCCGCCCACGGCGCCGATGACCACCGAGGCGCCGGGCGTCACGCCGTTGCAGGGCGCGGTGATGGCCACCAGGCCGGCCAGCGCGCCGTTCAGCGCCATGCCGGTGTCCGGCTTGCCGAACTTGATCCAGGCCGTGATCATCGCGGCCACCGCCCCGGCGCACGCGGCCAGGTTGGTGTTCACCGCGATCCGCGCGAACAGGTAGTCGGGCGCCCCCACGGCCGTGGTGCTTCCCGGATTGAACCCGAACCACCCCAGCCAGAGGATGAAGGTGCCGAGCGCGGCCAGCGGGATGTTGTGACCCGCGATGGCGTTGGCCTTGCCGTCCGGGGTGAACTTCCCGAGGCGCGGCCCGATCACGATGATCCCGGCAAGGGCGCACCACCCGCCGACGGAATGCACCACCGACGATCCGGCGAAATCGAGGAACCCCGGCGTCAGTTTTCCCAGCCAGGCCACGTGCTCGGCGTCGTCCACCAGGCCGTTCCCCCAGGCCCAGTTTCCGAACACCGGGTAGATGACCGCGCAGCAGACCAGGCAGTAGACCAGGTAGGCCGAGAACTTCACCCGCTCCGACAGCGCCCCCGCCACGATGGTGGCGGCCGCGCCGGCGAAAACCACCTGGAAGAGGAAGTAGACGTTAAGCCACGGCCCCTTGTAGTCCTCCAGGCAGAAGCCGTCGGTTCCCCAGTACCCGCCGTGGTTCGAGCCGAACATCAGGGCGAAGCCGATGAAGAAGAAGGCCAGCGAGCCGATGCAGAAGTCCATCACCCCCTTCATGAAGACGTTCACGGCGTTCTTCTGCCGGGTGAAGCCCGACTCCAGGCAGGCGAACCCCGCCTGCATGAAGAAGACAAGAATCGCGGCGACCACCGTCCACACGTAGTCGCCCGGCTTGCGATCACTTCCCACCCATATGCCCGGCCCCGCCGGCTCCGCGGGCGGAGTGTAGACGTAGTCGCCCGCCGCCGGCGGCGCCGCCGCGGGCGCCTCGCCGGCCGGCGCGCCCGTCCCGGCGGGAGCCGCGACCGCCGCCTCGGCCGGGGACGAGATCGGCGCCGCCGCCGGCGATGGGGATGACGTGGGTTCCTCCGCGAGCAGCGGCGCGGTTCCCAACAAGCCGGCCAGCAGGAAGCCCCGCACAGCGCCTTTCAGCCACTTTTTTACCCGGACGCGTGCCATTCCCGTGATGCTCCTTTCAGGCGTCGCCAAGCGTCATCTTGCGGTCTGTAGCCTCCGAGCATTGGCGTCTGGCATTGCCTACAGCGCGGAAAAGTAGCCGCACTGCTTCACAAATACAACTCTTTTTTCTGATCCGTCATAGTTTTTTTGCAGAACTTGCAAAAACAGTGATCTACTTGCGAACGGTACAGACTCCGGCGACGGACAGGGAGCACAGCATCGGCGGAGGAGTCGTTTTTCGTTGCTACTCGCTGTCGAGGAGTTTTTTTCAGCAGCAGGTATTTTCTTGTTGCATTGAGATATTGAAATGATATCATGAGGATATCACAAGAAAGGAGGCAGACTATGATCCGCGAGCACCAGGGGAGCAGCCTGTCAGGGTATCCCGTCCTCTTCCTTAACATCGTGATGATCATCTTCTGCACGACATTGCTGATCGTCACAGCCAACACGCAGCCGGTGAACGGCTGGCTGATCGGAGGGTGTGTGCTGGCCGACCTTCTGGGCATCCTGCTGCTGATCGGTCTCTTCATGGTCAACCCCAACGAGGCGCGGGTGTTGCAGTTGTTCGGGGCGTATCGGGGCACGGTGAGGATCGCTGGGCTGCGCTGGGCGAGCCCTTTCTACTGGAAGGGCCACGTGTCCGCCCGGGTGCGCAACTTCGAGAGCGAGAAGTTGAAGGTGAACGACTTCCACGGCAACCCCATTGAGATCGCCGCGGTGATCGTCTGGCGGGTGGCCGACACGGCTGAGGCGCTGTTCAACGTGGACGACTACGCCAACTTCGTCCACGTGCAGAGCGAGGCCGCCGTGCGCAACCTGGCGATGCGGTACCCCTACGACGCGCACGAGGGGGAGACCATCGCGCTTCGGAGCCACCCCCAGGAGATCGCGGAGATGATGAAGAAGGAGATCCAGGATCGGCTGGACAAGGCCGGCGTGGAGGTGATCGAAGCCCGCATCAGCCACCTGGCCTACGCGCCCGAGATCGCCAGCGCCATGCTCCAGCGGCAACAGGCCGGGGCGATCATCGCGGCGCGGCAGAAGATCGTGGATGGCGCGGTGGGCATGGTGGAAATGGCGCTGCAACACCTCGCCGCGCGGAACGTGGTGCACCTGGACGACGAGCGCAAGGCGGCCATGGTCAGCAACCTGCTGGTCGTGCTGTGCGGCCACGCGAACCCGCAACCGGTGGTGAACGCCGGCTCCATCTACTGAGCCGGGGCGGACGCCATGTCGCCACGCAAACCATTCCTGTTGCGGGTCGATCCCGCGCTGCTCAACGCGCTGCAGCGCTGGGCGGACGACGATCTGCGCAGCCTCAACGGGCAGATCGAGTTCGTGCTGCGCCGCGCTCTTCTGGCCGCCGGCAGGCTGCGGACCGGGGCGGATCCACCAGGGGACCACGCCGACGCCCGCGACGCGCCGGCGTCTGGCCCCGGGACCAGGCCCCCGTGATTCCGGCCGCGCGGGTGACGGCGCGGCGCGCGTTCGCTACGCTACCGGCTGGCGACTTGGCGCGCCTGCGGCGGCCCGCGTGAATACCCCCCGGCGCCGGCAACCGGTGAGCGAAAATGGCCATTCGGCTCTTCAACAGTTACAGCCACGCGCTGGAGGAGTTCCACCCCGTCGAGCCCGGCAAAGTGCGCATGTACAACTGCGGGCCGACGGTCTACAACTACGCGCACATCGGCAATTTCCGGTCGTTCCTGCTGGCCGACCTCCTTCGCCGGTTCCTGGCCTTCTCCGGGCTGGAGGTGAAGCAGGTGATGAACATCACCGACGTGGGCCACCTGACCGAGGATCACCTGGAGGCCGGGCAGGACAAGGTGCTGGTGGAGGCCATGCGCACCGGGAAAGGCCCGGCCGAGGTGGCGCGCTTCTACGAGGCCGCGTTCATCGAGGACGCCCGCCGCCTGCGCCTGCTGGAGCCGTTCGCCCGGCCGCGGGCCACCGACTTCGTGCCCCGCATGATCGAAATGATCGCGGCTCTCCTCGCCAAGGGGTACGCCTACGTGGTTGATGGCGAAGTGTACTACGACGTCTCCCGCTTCCCGGCCTACGGCCGGCTCTCCGGGAACACGCTGGCCTCGCTGGAGGAGAACGCCCGCGTGGCGTTCAACGAGAAGAAGCGCCGGCAGCACGACTTCGCGCTCTGGAAGCGCGACGACAAGCACCTCATGCAATGGGACGCGCCCTGGGGGCGGGGATTCCCGGGTTGGCACATCGAGTGCTCCGCCATGAGCACCCACTACCTGGGCGACACGTTGGACCTCCACACCGGCGGCGAAGACAACATCTTCCCCCACCACGAGTGCGAGATCGCCCAGTCGGAAGCCTTCACCGGAAAGCCCTTCTGCCGCTGCTGGCTGCACGCCCGCTACCTGCTGGTCGATGGCCGCAAGATGTCGAAGTCGCTGGGCAACTTCCACACCGTCCGCGACATCCTGGAAAAGGGGCACGCGCCCGAGGCGCTGCGCCTCTCGCTGCTGGCCACCCACTACCGGCAGAACATGAACTTCACGCTGGCCGGGCTGGAGGAGAGCCGCGCGCGCGTCGCCTCCTGGCAGCGCGTGGTCGACAACCTGGAGAGCGCCCCGGCCGGCCCGGCCACGCCCCGCGTCGCCGCCGCGGCTGAACGGTCGCTGGCGGCCTTCGCCCAGGCCCTGGCCGACGACCTCAACATCTCGGCGGCGCTCGCGGCGGTCGACGACTTCCGGCGCGAAACCAACAGCGCCGGCCCGACCCGCTCCGACGCCCCTCTCGTCAAAGACACGATGCGGCGGTTCGACGAAGTCCTCGCCCTCCTCTCCTGGGATGAAAAGGGGTTGCTCGACGCGGAGGTGGAAGACCTCCTCCGCCAGCGCCGCGAGGCGCGCCAGGCGCGGGACTTCCAACGCGCCGACGCCATCCGCGACCGCCTCAAGGCCGCGGGGATCCTGCTGGAAGACACCCCCGCCGGCCTGCGCTGGAAGCGGGCGCGGTGAGGCGCGCGCGATGTCATGGCGGAGCCGATCCTCACCCTCTCCCGCGTGACCAAGCGGTTCGGGTCGCTGGCCGCCGTGGCGGACCTTGACCTCACGGTCCACCGCGGCGACGTGTACGGCTTCCTCGGCCTCAACGGCGCCGGGAAAACCACGACCATCCGCATGATCACGGGCCTGGTTGCGCCGTCGGCCGGCGACATCGCCTGCTTCGGCGTGCGGCTGGGCCGGAGCACGGACCGGCGGCCCATCGCCGCCCGCATGGGAGCGATGGTGGAAATCCCCGCTTTCTATCCCGCGCTCAGCGGGGCGCGAAATCTGGACCTGCTGGCCGCGCTCTCCATTTTCGACCGCGCCGCCCGGCGCCGGGAGGTGGCGCGGCTGTTGGACCTGGTGGGGCTGGCCGACCGCGGCCGCGACCGCGTGGCCGCTTACTCGCAGGGCATGCGCCAGCGGCTGGGCATCGCGGCCGCGTTGCTGGGCGAGCCGGAACTGGTGATTCTGGACGAGCCGACCAACGGCCTTGATCCGCGCGGCATCCAGGAAGTTCGCGCGCTCATCGTCCGCACGGCGCGCGAGCGGGGCGCCACCTTCTTCATCTCGTCGCACCTGCTGTCGGAGGTGGAGGCCATGTGCGACCGCGTGGGGATCATCGACCGCGGGCGGAAGGTGGCGGAGGGAGCGATTGACGATTTACTGCGCGCCGACGCGCTGGCGTTCCACGTCGTCTGTGAAGACGCCGCCCGCGCCGCGCGGTTGCTGGCCGACGCCGGCTTCGTCCTGCCCGGCCCCGCGACGGGCGCCGGCTCCGTGGCCGCGCCGCCCCCGCCGACGGCGGTGGGAACGGCGGCGACGGAGGAAAGGCGCCCCGGCGCGGAACAGGCGTTCGACGTGGTGCTGCGCTACCAGACGGCACCGGAGGCGCACGCGCTGCTGGTGGGGGCGGGCGTGCGGGTGTTTGAGTTCGCGCCGCGCCGGCGCTCGCTGGAAGACCTGTTTCTGTCGCTCACGTCGAGCCGCCCAGACGCCGGAAACGCCGACAACTGAACCGCCGGGACGCCAGGAGCGACATGGAAACAAACCGCAGAGACGCCGAGAACGCCAAGGGCAAGGCACGATCTCCGCGCCTCGGCGGTGAATATCGCGTCGCGGGGCGCGGGGCCTCAGCAACCCGCCGAGCCGGCGCTCTCGCGCCGCGGGGAGGCCGCGGCGCTGGAGGCGAAGTCGTGCTCCACGGCGAGCGCGACGAGATTGGCGAGATGGAGCGCCAGGTCCAGCGCCTCCGGCCCGTAGGCGTGCTCCAGGTCGGCGCCGACGTTCAACGTGCCCACGATGCGGGTGCGCAGCGTGATGGGCACCACCATTCCAGAGCGCACCCCCTCTTTCCAGAGGTAGGCGTGCTCGCGGTAGCGCTCTTCGAACCGGTCCAGCACCATCGGGATACCCGACAGGAAGACCCGCCCGTAAGACGTGCCGATCACCGGCACCGACACGCGCGACGCCGCCACCCGGCGCCCGTTGAAATAGACCCGGTGCAGCATGAGATCGCGGTCGCCGTCATCCGCCACCAGCACGCTCATACGGAAGCAGGGGAGAACGCGCGACACCTCCTCGCCGAGCAGGTCCCAGAACCGCTCGGTTCCCGGCGAGCGAGCCAGCGCGCCCACCAGCCGGTCGCACGCCAGCGCGTAGTTGGCCAGGAACCCCGAGGCCTCCCGCGGATTCGGCGGCGGGGGAGGCGGCGGCGCCGCCGGGGGCGCCCCGCCGATGGGGAAGTCGCTGGGGGTGGTCATCGCGGTGTTCGCCAACGTAAGTCAGTTTGTCGCGCCGCCACCGGGGGTGTCAAGCCAAAAGCGCCGCGGGCTTCGCCGGGCGCGACTGGCCACGAAAAAGCACAGAAGGCGCGGGGCGAGGGGCGAGGCGAGGG
>JACQVU010000012.1 GCA_016209585.1 Planctomycetota bacterium | reverse complement strand
GTCAGGCGGAGTACCGCGGTGTTGGGTGTTGGGTGCTGGGTGTTGGGCCCAGCACCCAACACCCAGCACCCAGCACCCCGGCGATCGTGAGCGCGGAGCACCATGAAAACGCTCTCGGTCCGAAAGATATTCGCCGCCATCCTGGTGCTGGTCTCCGTGCCCAGTTTCCTTCTGGTCGCGGTGGGAACCATCACCCTCTCCGGCGAAGAGAAGGCGGTTCAGGAACGACTCCGCGCCGTCTCCGCCCGCCTGGCCGACGACTTGGCGCGCCAGACCGACCGCCGCGTGGGGGAGACGGTCGATCTCCTGGAGCGCGGCGCGCCCGACTTCGCCACCGCCGCCGAGTTCAACGCCGCCGCGCCGGGGCTTCACGCCTTGGCGCGCGGAGCGCCCGGCCTGGCCGGCGTGCTGCTGTTTGACGCCCGCAACCGCCTGGCCGCGCCTCCCCCGCCGCCTGGCGGGGCGCCGGTGGCGACGCCGGCCGCGCCGTGGGTCGCGGACGAGGCCGCGCGTCTGCTCGCGCAACTCCCGCCGCGCCCCTACCGGAAATGCGAACTCCGCCGGCTTCCAGCCCCGGCCGCGCAGTCCGCGTCCGCGTCCGCGTCCGCGCCGGCGCCGACGTCGGCTTCCGTGGGCGGCGCCGGGGCGCCGGGCGGCCCTGGTCCGGGGGCGGACGCCTTCATCATCCATCGTGTGTGGAACGCGGGCGAGACCGAGGAGCGCCTGGGCGCCGCGGTGTTTCTGGTGGACGCCGCGGGGATCGCGGCCGACCTGCGCCGGCGCATCGCCGACCTGCGCCTGCCGGGGGAAGCGCGCATCACCCTGCTCACCGACGCCGCGTCCGAGGGCGAACCGGGGAACGCGGCCGGCGCGGAAGCGGGCGCGGGCGCGTCCGGCGGCGCCGACGCGGAGGAAACCGTCTCCTACGCCGCGTTCACCAACCCCGTCGCCGCCGGCTGGCGTTTGCGAGCCGAGACGCGCGCGGTGAGCGCGCCCAGCGAGGCGCGGGCCTATTTCTGGCTGCTGATCGGCCTGCTGGCGTCCATCGTGGTGCTGTCGGGCGCGGGCTTTCTCACGCTGATGGTGGCGCGGGAGATCAACACGGCCCGGCTGAAGTCAGACTTCGTGTCGAACGTGTCGCACGAACTGAAGACCCCGCTGACGTCCATCCGCATGTTCATCGAGACGCTTCAGATGGGCCGGGTGAATTCCCGGGAGGAGACGCAGGAGGCGCTGGACATCATCCTCCAGGAGTCGGAGCGGCTCTCCATTCTCATCGACCGCGTCCTCGACTTCTCGAAGATGGAGGCCGGCAACAAAGTGATCCATCGCCGCCAGGAAGACATGGAGCGCATCGCGCGCTCCACCATCGACCTCTACCGCACGCAGATGGCCAAGGGCGGCGGGAAGGTGGTGTTGAACATCCAGAAAGACCTGCCGCCCTGCTTCGTCGACCGCAACGCGGTGCGCGAGGTGATCATCAATCTGCTCTCCAACGCCCTGAAGTACTCGCCGGTCGACAAGACCGTCTTCCTGCGCCTCTACCGGCGGGGCGCGGAGGTGGTGCTGGAGGTGGTGGACCACGGCATCGGCATTCCGAAGAAGGAATTGAAGAAGATCTTCCGCAAGTTCTACCGCGTGGACGAGAAACTCACCCGCGAGGTGGACGGCTCCGGACTCGGCCTCACCATCTGCAAGTACCTCGTCGAGGGGCACGGCGGGCGCATCGACGTCGAGAGCGAGCGCGGCAAGGGCAGCCGGTTCCAGGTGATCCTGCCCATCGCCCCCGCCGCCGCCGTGGCTGAAGCCACCATCCGGTTGTAGCGGTGGGGCGGGAGCGCCTTGGCGGCGCTCCAGCCCGCTGTTTTCCGGCTACGATCGGAACCGGACTCGCTGTAGAATGGAGCAGTCGCCATGGTGAAAACGGACACCAATCGTTGGAACCTCCGGGGGGTCGCGTTGGTCTCAACGTTCGCCCAGGCTCCCGCTCCTTCGGTCACGGACAAGTGGTGGAAGCGGGTTTCGCCGGTGGCGCCGGATAGTCGGCGTGCGGACGGGCCGCCCGAGGCGCCGGAAGCGTGGACGACCGGCGTCTTGGAGAACGAGTTCGCGGCGCTCGCGCTCGGCGTGGCACGCAATGAAGTCATCTGGGCGCTGCTTCCGATCGCTTCACCGAAAACGGCGGATCGGCTTCGCCGGGTTCCAGCGATGGGCGCGTGCGGTGAGGTCCTTGACCTGTTCGAGTCACTCATCAAGAAGTGGTATTCGCATTCCGATCTCCCATTACTGGACCGCCAAGGCGTGAAGGCGGCACTCGTCGCAGACGCGGGGAGCAGTCAAAACGAGGCGTTGCGAATCATGGCGCCATGCCTGAAGACTGTTCATATCGACACGGAGAATTCCTGTGACTTCGTCTATCAGGTGAACCGACCGGCGCCCAGCAAGGTGCTCGGAGGGGGGACTCACCTGAACGTGCTCTCCAAGTGCTTTGTGGACACGGCGAAACCGCGCGAGGCGTTGTCCGAGGTCGGGGTCTCGGTTGACGCTGACGTCCCGGAGGTGGTTTTCGCGGCCACCGTGGCCCTGGAGGTGGGAACGCAGCGGGGAGGACCGCGAGGTTTCAAGGCGTCGATGGTCTTGTTCCGCGAGTACTTGTGGCACATCAAGTCCATCGCCAGGACCGGCATTCGCCGGGGAAGGCGCAAGGCATGACCCCTGTGACGACGCCGAGGCGGCAGGAGGGGTGTGTCGCGCCGCTGACGTTGGAAGCGGAAGATCCCTCCCAGCCTGGTTTCGGAACCACTTTCGACGGGGCGGCGGACACATGGCACGTGACCGTCAAGGGGGGGCGAGTTGTCACTTCAACGAAGCGCGGCTTCTCGCAGGGGTCGAGTCTCCCGTTGCCCGGTCTCTACGTGCCCGCAGACGTGGAGAATCGTCAGAAGTTCCGCCGTCTGGCCGAAGACTGGTACGCCAATCGTCCGAGCGTTAGCAGCCGCGTTCGCGACATGTGCATGCACGACTCATACCAGAAGATCATCGGCATGGGCCGTGCCGCGCTTCCGTTCGTCTTTGAAGAGTTGAAGAAAGGGCCGGATCACTGGTTTCCGGCTCTTCACTACATCACCGAAGAGAACCCTGTTCCGGCGGAAGACGCGGGGATTCTCGATCGCATGGCCAAAGCCTGGTTGGAATGGGGAGCGCGCAACGGGTACTGCTGACCATGGTCTGGGACAAGAACGACTTTCCCCGATTGCAGCCGGATCGGTATCGGGTGACCAGCCCGGAGGATAAAACGTACAACTGCATCGCGTTCGCGGTGGGAGAAACGTATCGAAGGTGGGATACGAACCCCGGCGGCTACTACTGGCCCGACGGTATCGAGTTGAGCGAGGACCAGCGCGTGCTCGTGAACCTTTTCGAAGCGTTGGGATACAAGGTATGCGATAACGCCGATCCGGAAGAAGGAATCGAGAAAGTGGCTTTGTATCAGAGGGACGGCAAGTGGACCCATGCCGCCAGGCAGAGTCCGAACGGTTCGTGGCTTCACAAGTTGGGCGATCTCGAAGACATCTGTTCCCAATCACCCGAAGACGTTTGTGGTGGGTACTACGGCGAGATTCTCGTCTTCATGGCGCGGCCTCGCTCCTGATCGCCTTTTTCCCTCCGCGGAGGAGGGTGTTCCATCGCGTCCGCACATCACTCACCAGCGGGCCCATTCCCGCCGAAACCGGCCTTCACGCGGGAGATCTTCGGCTTCAGCCGCCCGTCGGTGTGCCGGCGGGCGGGCCTCGGCCGCGCCGGGTGCGGATTGATGGTGTACGAGGCCATCGTGGCGTCGCGGGGGCGGAGCCGACGGTGGCGCCGGCGTCTCTGCCGGCGATTGCGCGCAGGCAGGCCCGGAGGCCTGCCCCACCGGCGGCGGTGGTTGGGCGCGGGACACAGGACGGGGGATCGGTCCGATCGGTCGGATTCGTCCGATCGTCCGCGACCGGGTTCTTCTCCGTGCGCTCTCCGTCTCTCCGGGTCTCCGTGTTGAACGCCGGCGGGCCTGGTCGCGAAAGTGATCTCCCCGGCGCCCCCGCGAGGTTGGGTAGGGCCGCCCACACTTGGCGCGTACACGTTCAATCCGCACCCCGCCGCGCCCCGGCGCCGCGCTTGACATGGGGGAGAACCGCGCCGTAGAGTGCCGCGTTTCCAGACGCGGCGCGCGCGTCCGGCGGCCACGGGGTCGCGGTCGGCCGCGGCGCCTCGCATCGCATCGGGGCGTTCGCTTCGCTTTCGGCGCTCCCCCGGGATTGATTGATGCCCAAGGTCCTGGTGCTCAACGTCGCCGGGCTCTCTCCGGCGCTCCTGGCGCATGAATCCCGCTGCCCCCGCCTCGCCGAACTTCGCCGCCGCGGCTGGTACGCGCCGCTGGCGCCGGTCTTCCCGGCGCTGACTTGCCCGGCGCAGGCCACCTACACCACGGGCCTGCCGCCGGGGAAGCACGGGGTCGTGGCGAACGGACTGTATGACCGCGACCACTGCCGCTGGGACAACTGGGAACAACCGACCCAACTCGTGGCGGGCGAGAAGGTGTGGGAAGCGCGCCGCGCGAAGCAGCCCGGCTTCCGCTCGGCGATGCTGTTCTGGCAGAACTCCAAGTATTCGAGCAACGACGTGATCGTCACGCCGGCGCCGGTGCACACGCCGGACGGCAAGACGATTTCAACCTGCTGGTCGCGCCCGGTGGGGTTCTACGAGGAGAGGTTGACGCCGGCACTCTCGCCCTTCGCGCTGTTCTGCTACTGGGGGCCGCTCACGAACATCGCGGCGTCGGAGTGGATCGCGCGGTGCGTCCGGATGGTGGTGGAGGGCTTCGATCCGGACCTGACGCTGGCCTACCTCCCGCACCTGGATTACAGCCTGCAGAAGTTCGGGCCGACCTCGCGGGAGGCGCTGGACGATCTCGCCCAGGTGGACGCCCTCCTGGGTGGGCTTTTTGACTTCGCCGGCTCGCGGGGCATGCGTCTCATCGTCCTGTCGGAATACGGCATGGATGAGGTGTCGCATGCCGCGCCGCTCAACCGCGCGCTGCGCCAGGCTGGCCTCCTCGCCGTGCGCGAGGTGGAGGGGATCGAGCACCTCGACGCCGGCGCCTCGCGGGCCTTCGCGCTGGTGGATCATGAGGTGGCCCACGTCTTCGTCCAGCACGGCGCCCGGCCGCGGGAGGTGGCGGCGCTGCTCTCCCGGACCGAGGGCGTGGGCGCCACGCTGGTCGGGGAAAAGGCGCTGACGGCGGCCGGCCTGGGCCACCCGCGCGCCGGCGACGTGGTGTGCGTGGCCGCGCGGGGGTGGTGGTTCTCCTACCCCTGGTGGTTCGACGACGCCAAGCGCCCCGCCTTCGCGCGCGGCATCGACATTCACAACAAGGCCGGCTACGACCCGCTGGAGATGTTCTGGGACCAGGCCGGAGAGTGCATCTCGCTTGACACCACGCTCATCCGCGGCTCCCACGGTCGGCGGCCGGAGCGGGAGGAGGAAATGGCCGTCTTTCTCTCCGACCAACCCGAGACCCGGCCCGCCGGGTCGAGCGGGCCGGCGCGGGCCCTCGACGTGCGCGCGCTGATTGAACGTCATCTCGATTGACGGCCACCCCGCGCCCCGCGCGCCGGCGGCCGGCTTCCACCAGTTCTCGCCACAACCTCATGCCCGGTTACTACCGCTACCCCACCAGTCACGACGACACCGTGGTCTTCATCAGCGAGGACGACCTCTGGGCCGTGAGCGCCTCGGGCGGCGTCGCGCGACGGCTCACCTCCGGCGAGGGCGAGTCTACCCGGCCGGCCCTCTCCCCCGACGGCCGCTGGATCGCCTTCACCAGCCGCGAGGAAGGCCCGCCCGAGGTCTTCGTGATGCCGGCCGAGGGCGGCCAGCCGCGGCGGGTGACCTATCTCGGCTCGCCGTTCACGTTCGTGGCCGGCTGGACGCCCGCCGGCGAGATCGTGGCGGCGTCGTCCGGCGGCCACCCCTTGCCGGGCATGGTGCACTTGTACGCCGTGCCGGTCGCGGGCGGGCTGCCGCGGCGGTTGCCGGTGGGGCCGGCCCATGCCATTTCGTACGGGCCGGGGGGGCGGGCCGTCATCGGCCGCCACACCGCCGACCCCGCGCGGTGGAAGCGGTACCGCGGCGGCCGGTGCGGGGACCTCTGGATTGACGCCGCGGGCGACGGCGAGTTCCGGCGGCTGATCTCGCTCAAGGGGAACCTGGCCTCGCCGTTGTGGGTGGGCGGGCGGGTCTACTTCATCTCGGACCACGAGGGGATCGGCAACCTCTACTCCGCCACGCCGGCGGGGGGCGACCTCCGGCGGCACACCCATCACGAGGAATACTACGCGCGCAACGCCTCCACCGACGGCCGGCGCGTCGTCTACCACTGCGGCGCCGACCTCTACCTCTTCGACCCCGCGTCGGGCGGTGAGAAACGGGTCGCGGTGGACTACCACTCGCCGCGCGTGCGCGCCAACCGCCGCTTCGCCTCCTGCCGGCGCTTCCTGACCACCTTCCACCCGCGCAAGGACGGCCAGGCGCTGGCCATCGTCTCGCGGGCGCGGGCCTTCGTCTTCTCTAACTTCGAGGGTCCGGTCACCGAGATCGGCGCGCAGGGCGAAGAGGGCGCGCGTCGGCGCCTGGCGCGCTTCCTCCACGACGGCCGCCGCGTGATCACCGTCACCGACGACGGCGGGGAGGAGTTCCTGGAGGTCCACGACCTCAAGAGTCCCGGCGCGGCCAAAACGCTGGCCATCCGCGGCCCGGCGCTCGGCCGGCCGGTCTCGCTGCTGCCCAGCCCGGTCGCCGATGAGGTGGCGATCACCAACCACCGCTTCGAACTGGTGCACGTGGACCTCAAGACCCGCAAGACTCGGGTGCTGGACACCTCCGGCTTCGACCGCATCGCCGGCCTGGCCTGGTCACCCGATGGCCGCTGGCTGGCGTACGGCTGGGCCGACTCCCTCTCCACCAGCATCATCCGGCTCTGCCAGGTGAAGAACGGCCGGAGGCTGGACGTGACCCGCAGCGAGTTCCGCGACTACGCCCCCTCGTTCGACCCGGACGGCAAGTACCTCTACTTCCTCTCGGCGCGGGGCTTCGACCCGGTCTACGACACGCAGTATTTCGATCTCGGCTTCCCGCGCAGCATCCGCCCCTGCCTGGCGACGTTGCAGCGCGCGCTCACGTCGCCCTTCCTCCCTCCGCCGCGGGAGCCGGGGGCGGCTGACGCCAAGGGAAAAGAGAACGAGGCTGGCAAGCCGCCGACGGGCGCGGCGACGCGCCAGGGCAAGGGCAAGGGCAAGGGTAAGAAGAAGAAGGCCGCGGTGGCGCTCCTGGTGGTCGAGGCCGAGGGCATCGCCGACCGGGTCTGCGTCTTTCCCGTGCCCGACGGCCTGTACGGCCAGATCGGGGGGGTGGCGGGCGGGAAGGTGGTGTTCACCTCCTTCCCGGTGGAAGGGTCGCTGGGCATGTCCTGGACCGACGAGGCCGAGGAGAGCGGTGGCGCGCTGGAGTGCTGGACCTACGAGGACAAGAAGCGCGAGACGCTGGTGAAGGGGATCACGTCGTTCACGCTCACGCCCGACGGCAAGACGCTGGTCTACAACCAGGGGCGCGACGTGCGGGTGATCAAGGCCGGGGAGAAGCCCGACGACAGCCGCCTCGGCGACGGTTCCGGGCGGAAGGGCGGGTGGATCGACCTGGACCGCGTGAGGGTGCCGGTGGAGCCGGCGCGCGAATGGCGCCAGATGTACCGCGAGGCCTGGCGGTTGCAGCGCGACCACTTCTGGGTCCCCAACATGTCGAACGTGGATTGGGGGTTGATCTACCGCCGCTACCTGCCGCTATTGCCGCGGGTGGGAACGCGGTCGGAGTTCTCCGACCTCATGTGGGAGATGCAGGGGGAACTGGGAACCTCGCACTGCTACGAGTTCGGGGGCGACTACCGGCCCGGGCCGTCCTATTCGCAGGGGACGCTGGTGGCCGACTTCGCGTGGGATCGGCGGGCGAAAGGGTACCGCGTCGAACACGTCGTGAAAGGCGACTCCTGGGCCGAGAACTCGTCGCTGGCGCGGCCCGGCCTTCCCATCGCCGCCGGCGACCTGCTCACCGCCGTCGGCGGCGTGCGGCTCACCGAGACCTTCACCCCCGGCGAGGCGCTGCTGCATCGCGCCGGCGCGGAGGTGGAGGTGACCTACCAGGCCAAGGGCCGCGGCGCGGAGAAAAGGTGCATCGTGCCCGTGGCGTCGTCCGAATATCCGGCCCGCTACCGCGAGTGGGTGGAAAGCAACCGCCGCCACGTGCTCCGGGAAACCAAGGGGCGGGTCGGCTACCTCCACATCCCCGACATGGGGCCGCGGGGCTACGCCGAGTTCCACCGCGCCTATCTCACCGAGTCGGAGCGCGACGCTCTCATCGTCGACGTCCGCTTCAACGGCGGCGGCCACGTCTCGCAACTCATCCTCGAGAAACTGGCCCGCAAGCGCGTGGGCTACGACCTCAAACGGTACGGCCCGCCCGACCCCTACCCGCTGCACAGCGTGAAAGGGCCGCTGGTCGGCCTGACGAATGAAAACGCCGGCTCCGACGGCGACATCTTCAGCCACTGCTTCAAACTGATGCGCCTGGGGCCGCTCATCGGCAAACGCACCTGGGGCGGCGTCATCGGCATCCACCCCCGCCACCGGCTGGTGGACGGTTCGCTCACCACCCAGCCGGAGTTCAGTTTCTGGTTCCACGACGTGGGCTACGGCGTGGAGAACTACGGCACGGAGCCGGACCTCGAGGTGGACATCGCCCCGCAGGATCACGCCGCCGGCCGCGACCCGCAACTGGACCGCGCCATCGCGGAGGCGTCGCGCCTTCTGCGTGAGAACCCCCCGCCGCGGCCCGACTTCTCCGGACGGCCCGACCTGGCTCTGCCGCGCCTCCCCGGATCGTCGGGGACGGACGGACGCGCCGGCGCCGGCCGCGCTCGCCGCGCCCGCGCGCCTTGACACCCTCCCGGCGAGCGTGTTACACGTTCCTGTTTCCCGTTTTGGCCATTGGGCCGCGAACCGCGCATGCCTCTGGATCGCCTGCACAAGTTCCTCGCCCACGCGGGCTACGGATCGCGCCGGGCGTGCGAGAAACTGATCGAACAGGGCCGGATCACCGTCAACGGCCAGGTCGTCGCCCAGATGGGCGTCAAGGTGGACCCCACCGCGGATCAGGTCCGCTGCGACGGGGAGATCGTCCGCAAAGAGCGTTACGTCTACTTCCTGCTCCATAAGCCCAGGAACGTCCTCTGCACCAGCGACGACCAGTTCGGTCGCACGCGGGCCATCGACCTCCTCTCGAAAATTCCCCAGCGCCTTTACACCGCCGGACGGCTCGACTCCGACTCCGAGGGCATCGTGGTGCTGACCAACGACGGCGAACTCTCGCAGTATCTCACCCATCCGCGCTACCACATCCCCCGCACCTACCTGTTCCGCGTCCGCGGCCAGGTCTCCGCCGACACGGTGAAAACCATCGAGGGCGGCGTGCGCCTCACCGACGGCCCCGCGCGCATCTCCCGCGTGCGGATCAAGAAGGTCGACAAGAGCGCCACCCTCCTGCAAGGCACCATCTCCGAGGGCCGCAACCGCCAGATCCGCCGCGTGATGTCGAAGGTGGGCCACCCGGTCATCAAACTGGTCCGCGTCCAGATCGGCGACATTTCGCTCGAAGACCTCAAGCCCGGCCACTACCGCAAACTCACCCCCGACGAAGTCCAGCACCTCAAAGACCTCGCCCGCCAGGGCGAACAGTCTGACGGCGCCCTTCGCCCCGCCGCCGCGGCCACCGGCGCCCCGGCCGACGACGAAGATGGGCGCGACCCCGGCCCCGACGCCGGCGCGGCGGCCGCCCCAGACCCGTCCAACGCCAACCAACCCCGCCGGCCCAAGAATCGCGGCCGCAAACGCCCCGCCGACAACCCCGGCCGGAAGACCCCAGGCGACGGACTCGCGCCAGCGTCATCCGACGACTGACAACTGACAACCGACAACTGACAGAGGAAGGCATGTTTCTCAACGTCAACGGGGCGCGGATACACGTCGAGGTGTTCGGCAGCGGCAAGCCGATCCTCGGTCTGCACGGCGGGCCGGGGCTATCGGACTGGCGCGACACGCGGGCCGCGATGCAGTTCCTGGAGGACGAGTTCACGCTGGTCTACCTGGACTTCCGGGGATGCGGCGAGTCGCCGGAGTGCGACCCGGCCACCTACACGCACGAGCAGTGGTGCGCCGACATCGAGGAGGTGCGGCGGCAGATGGGGCTGGAGCGGGTGGGGATTTACGGCGGGTCGTACGGCGGCTTCATGGCGCTGGAGTACGCCTGGCGCCACCCCGACCGGGTGACGCACATGGTTCTGCGCGGCGCGGCCTCCGACAAGCGCATCCATGACCATGCGATTGAGAACGCGCTGGCGCGCGGGGTGAAGGGCGTCACGCGCGACATGCTGGAGAAGTTGTTCAACGGCCGGATGTCCTCGAACGAAGAGTACGAGGGGATCTTCCGGGCCATCTACCCGCTCTACTCCACGGCCTACGACCCGGAGAAGGCCAAGGTGGCGCTGGCGGCCAAGAAGTACACCTACCGGACGCACAACGCGATCTTCAGCAAGGAGTTTCCCAAGTACGACGTGCGGCCCCGGTTGAAGAGCATTCCCGCCAAGGCGCTGGTGGTGTCGGGGCGGCACGACTGGATCTGCCCCTGGCAGTTCGCCGAGGAGATCTCGCGCGGGATGCCCAACGCCATTCTCTGCATCTTCGAGCGCTCCGGCCACGCCGTGCCGGCGGACTGTCCGTCGGAGTTCCGGGCGTTGACGCGGGCGTTTTTCAAGGCGTGACCGCGCGGCGAGCGCGCGCCGGCCTGGCGTCCGCGCGACGCCAACCGCGGTTGAAGGGGCCTCCCGTGGCGCTGGAGACGTTGCGCAAGCGGTACATGGACACGGTGGCGTGGATCACCCGCCACCCGCACATCGCCCGCAAACTGCACGAGTTCGTGGCCGAGGAACTGGTGCGCCGGCGGTGCACCTACGAGGGCGTGCCGATGCCCATCGCCCTCGTGCCCATCCTGCTGGAGCCGGAAGAGCACGACCTTTTGCGGCGCACCTCCGAGACGCTGGCCGGCGTGATCTCCAAGGTGGTGCGGGCGGCGCTGACCGACGAGCGGGTGCGGCGCCGCTTCACCTTCGCCGACGTGCCGTTTGAGTGGCAGGCGGCCGACCCCGGCTTCACCAACCAGATTCCGCTGGCGCGGCTCGACGCGCTGTTCGACGGCCAGGTTCTGAAGTTCGTGGAGTTCAACTGCGACAACCCGGGCGGCAAGGGCTGGACCGACACCTACGAAGAGATCGTCGCCGAGGTCCCGGTCTTCTCCGACGTGGTTCCCCCGCGCCGGGTGACCCACGCGCGGCGGGTGACGTCGGCCGTGTTCCGCACGGTGATGAAGTGCTGGGAGGAGTTTCAGCCGCGGCGGGAGCCGCGCGAAGAGCCGTCGGTGGCGCTGGTGGACTACGCCCATTCGGGGGTCACGGGCGACACGGAAATCGTGCGGGATTACTTCCTGGCGCAAGGCGTGCACGCCGTCTTCTGCGATCCGCGCCAACTGCGCCGCGCCGGCGGGCGGCTGGAATGGGAGGGAAGGCGGTACAACATCGTCATTCGCTGCCTGAAGGCGATGGAATTGAAGGAGTTTCCGAACGAACTGGCCGACTACGTCGCGGCGGCCACGCGGGGCGAGGTCTGCCATGTGAACCCCTTCCGGTCGATCATCGGAGGCGAGAAGAACATTCTCTCGG
This sequence comes from Planctomycetota bacterium, assembly GCA_016209585.1. Taxonomy (GTDB): domain Bacteria; phylum Planctomycetota; class UBA8742; order JACQVU01; family JACQVU01; genus JACQVU01. Next base: position 21,235 of record JACQVU010000012.1, on the reverse strand, counting down.
TGCTCTCGAACCCGGAGTTCGACTATCTGTTGACCCCCGAGGAAGCCCGCGTCTGCCGGGCGCACATTCCCTGGACCCGGGCCTGCGACGAGGAGGAGACGACGCTTCCCGACGGCCAGCGGGGCCGGCTCTTCGACCACCTGCTCGCCGGGCGCGAGAACCTGGTGCTGAAGCCTTCCCGAGGGTATGGGGGCAAGGGGGTGATCATCGGCCGGGTGGCGGAGCCAGCCGCCTGGACGGCGGCGGTGGAGGCCGGCAAGGGCAGCCCGGACTGGGTGGCGCAGGAGTACGTGAACGTGCCGACCTTGCGTGCGCCGGTGTTCAAGGGCGAGACGCTGGCGCTGGAGCGCAAGTACTTCAACCTGTCGCCCTACCTCTTCGGGGGCGAGTACGTGGGCAGCCTGGGGCGTATTTCCGACTCGCCGGTGGTGAACGTGGCCGCCAGCGGCGCGGTGATCCCGGTGTACAACGCCTCCGAAACGGTGTAGCGCGCGTTTCTCGCGGCAAAGCGTGGCGATCAGCCGGTGGGAGTCACTTCCTGGGAAACAACTCGCGCTGCTTGCCGCCGACCCGCCGAGGTTCGGGCCGCGACAGCACGAGAGACTGATGGCGCGCGCTCTCTGCGGCCCTCTCTTCGCGGGGCGGAAACGGCGGCGCAGCCTCTTTCGAAGCGCCGAGGCTTTCCAGGTGCCTGCCGACGTTCTTGCGGTTGAATTTCGGTATTCCCAGGTCGAACAGGTCATGGTTCACGTCGCAGTCACAGGTGAAAATCGGAACGCCGCTCGCCACCACTTGCTTGCACAGTTGATAGGTCTTGTTCCCTTTTTCGGCGAACGGAATGTAGACCACGTCGGCCAGCATGCAGGCGACGAAATTGCGGCGGCGAACGTTCGTGAGAAGCATCCTCTTGAAGTCCGGCTCGGTGATGGAGAGCACCAGCACTTCCCCGTCGCGCCCGCGACGGTAGTATTCCTCTTTCTCCGGGAATCCGGTGAACGGCCCCCGGTATCCGAAGCGGTCGCCGAGGAAGCCGTCCCAGGTCTCGCGCGCCAGCCCGCGGGCAGTGAACATCACCAGCGATCGGGTGTACTGTTTGTCGGTTTTGCGATCCAGCGCGAGGCGGAAAATCTCCGTTTCCATGACCGCATGCCAACCGCCGATGTAGTTCAGGCCGAACTCCCGAATGGTGAACAGCATGTCCCACGTCGCCACCATGGCCTTTCCTGGCGTGTGGTCGGCCGAAGCGACGGCCATCGTGAACCGCTCAAGAAGGCGAAGCGGGCCGTTCCAGTAGAGCGTTGGCGCATCCGTACCCATCCGCTGGACGAGCCGCTTCGGGTACTCGGCGTTCCCTGGATTCAGGATTTGATATTCCATAGGTTTCGCACGTCCAGGTTCACCTGTTCGTCCACATCCGCAATCGGCATTCCCTTTTGAACGCGCCGGTGAGCCTCTTCGGAAAGTTCGGCGAGTTCCATGTGGAGCGCCCTCTTCTTCTCGAACTTCGGAACGCCGAGATTCCACATCACCGACGGCGCGCCGAAACCGCGCCCGCCGGAAGAGAAACTGGCGATGTAGGCGTTGACGATGTCCGAATTCAACACCGCGCAGAGATAATGCGCTTCCGCGCGAGAGGTCGCGACCATCAACGAGGTAGTATCCGTGGAGATCACGGGCTTCGGGCCGAAGGGCGTGTCGAGTTTCGACAGCACCGTCGCAGCCATGTGGCTCGCCATGCGTTTCCAGGCGACGCGATAGGGTGCGAAGGTGTATGGACCGATGCCGTACATCGCGTAGAACTCGGTCTTTTCGGCGAACTGCCTCACCACGTTCGAGCCACGTGAAAGCAACACGTCCCGAAACTGATGGAGGTAGGCGAGCGTGAGCGGCGCGTTCTCAATCATCCAATCTTCGGAGAACGGCGAGCGACGGGATGGGTCTTGACACACGAGCGCATAGAAATGCTTGTTGACACCGTACCGAGTGAGATCCCCCCCCGCCACCGCCGGATAGACCAGATCAGACTCGATGGCGTCGCGAACCTGCTTGATCTCGCGTTTGCCGCGATCGTGCTGGTTCTCGACCACGATCCGCCCATCGGGGCGGAGTTCGATGAAGTTGAGCCAGAACACGCCATAGGGCTCGACACGGGCTCCGAGGTAGGCCTTGTACGCATTCGCGCCTTTCACTGCCCCAAAGGCCTTAAGCGCCGGGCGACTCGCCGTTTGCCAGGAGGAAACGGGCTTGGCCGCATCCACGGGCACGGCGACTTGCTCCACGCGCTCCGTGGCGTCGCGCACTTCGCTCAGCGGCCACTCCGGCGGAATCTTGCCGACACCGCTCTTCCGAGTCCATTGGACCACGGGAACCGGGTAGATCGTCGCCGCGCCCTTCCGGACGGCGAAGATCGTTGTCTTGTTCGCCGCCTGGAAGGGTTGCAGGCGCACCATGTCTTCCATCCAAAGCACTTTGAGCGGCGCGCCCTTGTCGCCAATGCGGAAACGGCGGAACCCCTCGCCAGCGCCCTTGGATTTGAACACCTCCTGCGTGATCACGAACGCGAGCGTGCCGCCGTCTTTCAGGTAGCGATCCGCGCAGGTGTACGTGAAAAGCATGGAGAAGTCCTTCTCGCCCGCGCCAAGGCGCGTCTCGTGGCCCTTGAGGGAGAAGAGACCGTAACCGTGCCACAGTGGAAGCGTGCGCGCGCGGTACTCGTCGGAAAGATAGCCCCAACGGATCCACGGCGGGTTTCCCACGACGTAGTCGAACTTGCCCACGTACACCGGCGCGAAGGCGTTCTTGATGTAGTGTGCCCATATGCCATCGCGCTTCTCGTCGTGGAGTTGCTTGATGTGGCTGTAAATCTCCATCAGCCGGTCCTGCTCGGCCTCGGCCAGCGGAAATTTCCTGGTCAGGAGTTTCCGGAAGGCCGCGGGTACCATTTTCCCGGCCACCCCTTGCAGCACGAGACCGCAGAAGTCCGCGATGCGTTCCGTGTCTTTCATCGCCAGTGGAAAGACGTAGTCGTGATCCCTGGTGCGAAAGACGATGGTGTCGTCGGGATACAGTTGCCTCGAATTGCCGTCGCTCGCCTCGGCCTGATCCGGCGGCGCGACGGAATCGCACAGATAGACCGGAATCGAAATCGGCCTGACGTGCGGGAGGAACTTCGCGAAAGCGATCAGGGAATTCGTTCGCGCCGCCAGAACCGCGAGAGGGTTCAGATCGAAGCCGGCGACGCCGGCCACGATTGCCCGCCCCGCTTCTTTCAACGCCACGCTGCCCTTCGCTGCCACGTGCTCCGTCACCCGGCGGATCGCCTGCACCAGAAACGTCCCCGATCCGCACGCCGGGTCAAGAAAACGGGTCGCGGGATCGCCCGTGTACCCGCTCCGATCCACGAGGTAGTCCGCCAACCAGTCCGGCGTGTAATACTCGCCGAGACCGTGGCGAAGCGCGCGCGGCACCACCATCTCGTAGAGTTTCTGCAAGAGATCGCGGGTCCAGTCCGGTTCCAGCACCGGTGTCGCCGGCTCGAAACCGGCCAACGCGCGTATCATGCCGCGCACGGAATCGATGATCTTCCGGCTCCAGACGTCGAGGTACCACCCGAAGAAGTCGGCCTCGAGGAAGTTCGTGATGCCCGCGGCGCGGAAATCGCCGCCGCTTTCCAGATAGGTCAACCGCTCCTGAAGCGTCGCGTCATCCGCGGCCTCCAGGCCGTCGACGATCGAGCGAGACCGGAACTCCTCCTTCTGCAGGGCCAGCAACTCGGAGGCGACGAGTTTCATGAGCAGGCCGTAGTAGGTGTGAATCGCGAACAGCAGCGGCTTGATGCGGACACCAGTCGCGATGCCATAGAGGCGAGCGGTTTCGTTGGCTGCCGCTTCTGCCTTCTCAAGGCGCTCGCCGTAGACGGCGCCGAAGATGCGTTCCCATTCTCGGTAAAGAGTTTCGACCCGCGAATGGGCGCTCGGGCGCTGGCCGCGCATGACGGCGGAATAGAGTTCGGCGACGGCGACGCGGGCGACTTCATTGTCCGGCCCGAAAACCTCCGCGAGGTGTTCCGCGCGGAGCGGCCGGCGCGCGGCGGATCGCACGTAGATCAGGAGACACGCCAGGCTTTCTCCGTCGACCGCGAAAGGCCCCTGCACCTGGAACCCCTTGCGCGGCGTCGCCGAAGGGAAGAGATCCCGACCCTTCTGATCGTCCAGTGGAATAGGGGGCGGCAAGAGGCGCGACTTGCGGCTGTAACGCACGAAAGCGATCTGCTCGCCGTCGATGATCACGCCGACCGCCTTTTCGAGAAATCCTTCCGCGTCACCCGCGTGGCGCTGAGACTCTTCCTGGAGGTAACCCTGAAGTTGCTGTATCGCCCCGTCGAGGGCCCGCGCGTTCCCGAGTTTTCCGGGCGCCTTGTACTCGATAACGAGATACCCGTAGACGACGTCGATGCGCTTCGCGGTGACCGCCGTGGTCTTCTCGTACTGCCGGATGGTGACGTCAACGCCGGTTTCGCGAAAGACCGCCTGAAGCAGCGGCTCCACCCGTATTTTGAGGTCTTCTTCAGTGGTCGCGGTTCGCGCGGCGTCGCGGATCTCCCTCGCGGGACCGCGAGTATCGATCCGCCAAAAGGGTTTTCCAGCGAGCATGAACGTGAACGACCGGTCGTCGGTGTCTCCGGGCGAGTACCCTACCAGACCTCCCGAAGACGTGGCAACCACCGCGGAGAAACTCCGCCCAGAGCATCTCATCGCGGCACTGCTACCGCTCCCCGCGCCACCCATCAGCCCCGCCGCTGGAAAAACAGGCCCTTCCGGCGCCGGTTCCGCGCGATCCGCCCCGCCCGGATGATCGACCGCCCGCTGACGCGGCTGACAGCGCAACCGGCTCCTCCAACCCATCGTCCAGCATCTCCTCAGCGGCGTGACGGGATGTGATGTACTCTTGCCGCTCCGCGCACCGCCGAATCCACTCGACGGTGATCGGCGTCCGCATGCCGCCCTCCGTTCCGCTCACGGCGCGGACTCGCCCCACACCAGGCACAACGCGCCGCGCGGATCCCTCGGGTACGCCTCGATGTCACCCATGGAGATCCGATGCCCCTACGGCGAGAACGTCGCCACCACGTCGTCAACGTAAACTTCCGACGCCGGGTCCGGCAGGAAGAACTCCAACCGACAACCGCCGGACTGCGAGATGGCGCCGGCGATGGTGTACTTCTTCCAGGCGTCGTTCGAGCCGGCGTCGGTGCTGATCGACGCGGCCTGGTTGCCCGCGGGGTCGAAGAGCGTGAGCGTGGCCTCCCCGCTGTACCCGGCCTTCTTCTTGACCCAGACGTCAACGGAGGCGGAAGTGGCTCCCGTGGGAGCGAGGAAGGCTTGCGCCCCCACCGCGCGGCCGCGGATCATCAGACCGCCCGGCGCGTTTCGGAACGTGCCCGCCGCCGTGGTGCGCGACACGGGGCGTTGCACGGTGAACTGGGAGGAGACCCACGGGCTGGGGATGCCGGTCGCCTGCTCAAAGCGGACACGGTAGTAATAGGTGACGCCGTAGGCCAGCGACGCGCCCCGGTAGAGCAGGTCGTATCCCTGGTCGTTGTTGGAGAGGTCGGGCACGCGGACCATGCCGGAGTCCCAGAGGTCGGCGAGGCCCGCCGCCGTGCCGACCTGCACGCGCATCTTCTTGGCGACCACGGCGTCAATGGCCTTGTAGCGCGCGGTGAAGGCCAGGCCGGCGATACGGTCGTTCAGCAGGTCGCCGTACACCACCGTCCCCACGTTGAAGCCGCCGGCCACCTCGGCGCGCGCGCCCAGGCGGGGATCGGCGGCGTACACCTTGTCAGGCAGGTTGACGGAACCCCAGAGCACCCGCTCCGCCGGGTCGTCGTCGTTGTCTTCGCCGGCGAACGAGCCGGAGAAGGAAGAGAAACGGACCGCGTCGGTCGTGGCGCTGGTGGCTTTCACGTTGGAGGCCCCAGCCGCGCCGGCGGAGTTCTCGAACGCGCAGCCGGAAATGACCAGTTCCGCCCCGGTGTAGGTGGAGAAGTTCAACAGCGAGCCGGAGGCGGCGGGGAGGTCGAAGGCGCCGTTCGAGAGCGCCGTCACCGTGGCCGCGCCGTCGATCTCCACCCCCGATACGGCGGGCTGCGTGAAAGCGTACTGGTCGGCGTTGACCGTTCCCTGCACGCGGAAGAGGTAGCGGGTGTTGGCGTCCATCCCGGAGACGGCCGTGGGACCGGCCGCGCTCCCCAACATCTGAAGCGTGGAGGTGGCTGGAACCGTGAGCCGCGAGAGGCCGCCGTTGTAACCGGCGTCGGTGGGGCCGAAGAAGACGCTTTTCTTGGTGTTCGCGTCGCCGGAGGCGGCCAGCGTGACGAAGTCGATGAGGTCGGAGGGGAGCGGCGACGACTCCGTGACCGTGAACGTCACTTCGCCGCCGTCGGAAGTATAGGGCACGCCGCTCGTGGCGACGTTCGTCTGGTCGCCGGTGAGCGAATTGAAGACGGTCCACTTCCCGACGCCGCTGTCGTAGGTCACCACCCAGGCGCTGGTGGTGGCGTTGGCGTCGGACGTGCTGACCGCCCCCACGCTGCTGTTTCCCCGCAGCACCCGCGGCGTGGACGCGGCCGAGGCGTAGGAGGCGTCGGCGCGGTTGAACTTCTCGGTGGAGGCTCCGGCGATGGAGTAGTCGCCCCAGATGTAGGTTGCGCCCTTCGCCGCGCCCGTGGGGGTCTTGTGGCCGCGACTCATCACCAGATCCCCGGCCTGGTCGATGCCCGCGGGGTCGAACACGTTCGTTTCCGCCACCGACGCCCCACGCATCTGCACCACCGCGCCGGACCCGCCCGCGCCCATCTGCGCCTGCCACGTGTCGTTGGGCTGGTTGAACCCCAGGCTTCCGCCCCAGATGGTGAGGCCCGTGACGTCGTTGGCGGCGCGCACCCCCACGAGGTTCGCCTCGATCGTGTCATCGGTGAGCACCACGTCCGTCGCCGCCGCCAAGTCAACGCCGCGCCCGGTTCCCGCCCGCTGGCCAAACACCAGCGACGACGAGACCCGGAACGAGTCGAGCGAGGACGCGACGATGCCCTCGCCTCCGTTGGAGTACGCCGCGCATTTGATGATGGCCACGCTGCCCGTCCCGGACAGGAAGCGCAGACCGGCGCCACCGTTGCTCGCCGCCGTGACGTCGTACAGCACCGCGCCCGTGCCGCCCGCGGCTTCCGCGCGCAGCCCGTCGCCGCCGTTGCTGGCCAGGCGCACGGTGCTGAACAGGGCGCGCGACGACCCGCTGGCCATCTGCACGCCGTGGCTGGCGCAGCCCGTGACCTCGAAGTTCTCCGCCATCAGGTCGGTGGTGGTCTCCAGCCGCAGGCCGACGTAGCCATCGCGGACGCGGACGGTGTTCATCGAAAGGCCCTCCCCCGCGCCGCCCATGGCCGTGATGCCCTTGGCGGTGAAGCCCTGCTTGTCGGTGAAGTTGGCGCCGAGGGCGTGCAGGTCGGCGCGCTGGAGAGTGGCCTCGGCCCCGTCTTGCAGCAGGAGGTAGCCGTTGGAGACGCCGTCGAGGGCAGCGGAGGTGACTTCCGCGAATTGCATCACCTCGTAGCCATCGCCGGCCTGGACGCCGTCGGTGATCTCGTAGTCGTCACCGACGGTGAAGTTCGTGAGGTCGCCAGTGAGATAGATGAGGTCGGGAGAAGCGTTCACCGTGCGGACGATGCGGTGATAGCCGGTGGAGCCGGTGAGGTCTTTCACGTACCGGCCGACGTGTTCGCCGTCGGAGGCGATCATCTCGCCCCCGCACGAAATGCGCTTGAGCGCCGGGTCGAGCGTTCCGGCAGTGTCGGTGGCGCTGGAGGTATCGGCGCGGGTGAGGGAGTTGTTGTTGTTGAGCAGAATCGAGTAGTACCGCCCGCGGGCCAGGCCCGAGGTCATGTGGATCCATTTCCCGATGTAGTTCTTGCCGGTGAACGCGCCGGGGTCGGAGATGAGCGTTTCGCTGGTCAGCGCGCCGGCGCTGCCGGAGACGAAGGCCGCGCCGTTCGCCGACAGCGAGCCGGTGGCGCTGACGATCACCCCCTTGGTGGTGGCGTTGGTGGTGGAGTTGGACACCAGCGCCAGGCGTGAGCCTTCCCGCAGCGTGAGCGTGCCGTTCACGGCCACGTCGTCGCCGGCGGTGAGGGTGATGTTGCCCTCGCCGAAGTCCAGCGTGGCGCCGACGCCGACGGTCACCGCGCGGGCCGCGGCGGTGGCGTCGATCAGCGGGGCGTTGGTGTAGCCGGTGTTGACGGTGACGTTGGTGAAGGCCGTGGGCGCCAGGATGGGGCTCCAGTTGATGGCGTCGGACCAGCGGCGGATGAAGGTAGAGTCTTCCAGCATCACGCGCGGGGTGAGGGAGGTGGCGTTGGGCGTGAACGAGTACGAGGGCGCCGCGGCTGCGGGGTTGCCGTAGTAGATGTAAGTGTCGGCCGTGTACCCGGCCGCGGGAATGGTGAGGTTCCAGCGGACGCGGAGGGGATTGGTGGTGATGAGGTTGTAGGCTGTCTCCTGGCCGGCGGTGAGGATGCGCACGTCGGCGCGGTCGGCGCGCATGTGGGCGAGCGTTCCGGCGTCGGAGATGGTCAGGTCAGCGTAATAGGCGCCGGCGGCGGCGGTGAAGGTGAGGTTCTTGCGGTAGTTCCACTTGCCGACCCAGGAGAGGTCGCCGGCGACGGTGACGACGAAGGTGTCGGTCTTGTCGTCGGAGGGGGCGCCGTCGGAGCAGCGGATGACCACGGTGTTGGTTCCGCCGGTGGCGCCGGTGGCGCCGAGATCGACGAAGTTCGAGCCGTCGATGGTGACGTTGCAGATCGCGGCGTTGGACTGGGAGTCGATGGTGTAGACCAGCGAGGGGAAACTCTCGACATCCGAGGCGTAGGCCGGCAGGGCGATCACGTCCTGCAGGCCGGCGGAGTTGGTGGCGATGCCCACGTCGGGCAGGCCGCCGAAGACGGGGGGATCGTTCACGCTCTGGACGGTGATGGTGACGTTGGTCTTGGAAGTGACGCCGCCGTTGTTGTCGGTGAGGGTAAAGGTGATGTCGTCGTTTCCGAAGGCGTTGGTCTTGGGCGTGACCGTGACGATGCCGGACGCGGCGTTGACGATGGAGACGTCGAGCAGATTGGTGTCGACGGAGGCGGGGTCAAGCGTCCAGGCAAGCGCCGTGGAGCCGAAGTCGGGCGCGGCGAAGCCGAGGTCGGTGCCCGACATAGTGGTGAGAATGGGCGCGCCGTTGGTGAAGGCGAACGTTCCGTTGCCGTTTCCAGTGTAGACGCGCACCGTGTGCCCGCTGTCGTAGTGGATGATCAAGTCCAGCAGCCCGTCGTTGTTGACGTCGATAGCGTCAAGCGTGGCGTTGCCAGCGATCTTGGTGAAAGCGGCATCCTGCGTACCGCACTCGACGCCCGTCTGGAACGTGCCGTCGCCGTTGCCCTTGATGAAGTAATAACGACCGTTACCGGAGTTGCCGGTGACCAGGTCGGGCAGGTGGTCGCCGTCGAAGTCACCCGCCGCCAAGGCGTACGAGCCGCTGTTGTAAGCGTAGTTCGTCAAGGTGCTCGTCGTGAACCCACCGGCGCCGTCGCCCATATGGACGTAGATCTCGTTGTCATTGCTGAGCGTCATGGCGAAGTCCATGTTGCCGTCGCGGTCGAAATCTGCGGCGTCCTTGGCGCGGGTGTTGCCGGTCAGAGAAGAAGTAACGGTGGTTTTTTCGAAGGTGCCGTCACCGTTGCCGATGAAGAGATCGATCACCGTCCAGTCGCCGCCGACGATGAGGTCCATCTTGCCGTCGTTGTTGAAGTCTTCGACGCAGATGTCCATGCCGTAGTTGGTGGGGGTGGTCCAACCCAAAAAGATGTCGTACGAGCTCGGCCCGGATGCCGTGAACTCGCCCACGGGAACGGGAATGGCCCAGTCCGACGACATGGTGTTCGACGTCCCGACGCGTTTGGCGAAGAAGAGTTCCGAAATCTGGCCCCCGCCTTCCACCTGCTCACCGTACGTTGCGACGCCGTCGGCAAAAACGTAATCGAGAGTACCGTCGTTGTCGAAATCGGCGATGCCGATGCCCTCAATGAGATCGCCGAGATCGCCCAGAACGATCGCCGCACCGTATGTGCCGTCGAGGTTGAGTGGAATGGTGCGGACGTTGCCCGTGTCGTCCGTGGCCACCACGTAGTGCTTCCCGTTTCCGCCGTCCGGGTCGGAACCGAAGCGTGAGAGGTCGAAGGTGAAGCCGGTGTCTTCGGGGGTGGTGAAGTTGTCGAGTTTGGCCGAGATGAGGGGGTTGGCGTATGCGACGGCGGTATAGGTGATGGTCACGTCGGTCTTCTGGACCGTGCCGCCGTTGTTGTCGGTGAGGACGAACGTCACATCGTCGCTGCCCGACTGCCCCGCCACGGGAGTGACGCTGAAGAGGGCGGCCGGACCGTTTTCCGTGGTGATGTTGAAGAGCGCCGTGTTCACGGTGGCGGGGTCGACGCTCCACGTGAGCGCCTTGGAGCCGTAGTCGGGCGTGGCGACGTTGCGGTTGTTGTTCGTGAAGGTGACGGCGATGCTGCCCGCGTTGTTGAACGTGCCGTTACCGACGCCGGTGTAGAGGAAGACGGCGGTGTTGTTGGAATCCTGGCTGATGATGAGGTCGAGTTTGCCGTCGCCATTGAAATCGACGGCGTCGACGCCGGAGTCGCCCGTGTGCGTGATACCGGTGGCGACGCCCGACGCGAACGTGCCGGCGCCGGCGCCCTTATAGAACGAGAAGGCGCCGGTGGTGTCGTTGGAAATGACCAGATCGGCCCGGCCGTCGCCGTCGAAATCCCCGGCGGCCAGGGCGTAGGAGTCAGCCACGGGGATGAAGTTGTTGTAGGTGGTTTCGGTGAAGCCGCCGGCGCCGTCGCCGAACCAGAGCGTGAGGTGGCGCGTGCCGGAACAGATGGAGGCGAAGTCGATCTTGCCGTCGCCGTTGAAGTCGGCGGCGTCTTTCCCACGACCGTTCGCGGGGCCGGACGCGGTGATTTCCGTGGTGTCGAAGAAGCCGTCGCCGCGCCCAATGAAGAGGGCATACACACCGTTGTTGCCGGAGATGACGGCGTCCTGGTTGCCGTCGTTGTTGAAGTCGCCGCAGGCCATGTCCATGCCCCAACTGGCGGAAGTGAACGTGCCGGCCACGGCCTTGGCGCTGAAGTCCGACGCCACGAGGGGAATGGAATTGGCGATGCGGCGGACGATCATCACCTTGCCGTCGTCGTCGCCGAAGAGGATGTCGAGGTCGCCGTCGTTGTCGAAGTCGGCGATGGCCACGCCGTGAACGTTGTCCGACCCGCCCCAGTTGCCGAGATTCACCGGCGTGCCGAACGTGCCGTCGCCGTTGATCTGCACCACGTAGAAGTTCGTGTCGTCGTCGTTCACCACGAAGTAGGGCTTCCCGTTCGCCGCGTCGGCGTCGAAGCCGAAGGCCGAAGCGTCGATGAAACCGATCTGGTTCTGCCGGAACGTGAGATTGTCGAACAGCCCCTCGATGAGGGGATTGCCGTCAGCCACGGCGGAAACGGTGACGGTGACGTTCGTCTTCTGCGTCTGGCCACCGTTGGCGTCGTTCAGCACGAGCGTGATGTCGTCGGTTCCCGAAGCGCCCGCCACGGGGGTGATGGTGAGGCGCTGGGTGACGGTGCTGGTGATCTCCGCCGTGAAGACGTTGGTGTCCACACTGGCGGCGTCGATGGACCAACGGAGTTTCTTGGAGCCGAAGTTCGGGCAGGCGACGCCGCGGTTGGTGGTGGCCGTGAAGTCGGCGTGAACGTTGACGCCGGCCGCGAACGACACCGTGCCGCCGCTGGTGGTGTTGCGATAGTAGATGACGTCGTTGGCCACGTCGGCGCTGACGAGCAGGTCGGGCAGGCCGTCGTTGTCCCAGTCGTGGGCGTCCATGCCGATGTTGTTGGTTTCGCCCGTGATGGTGAAGAGGAGGACGGGCGAGCCGAACGAGAGGTTGCCGTTGCCGGGGACGTAGTACACGCCGCCGGTCGTGTTGTTCACGATGAGATCCGCGTCGCCGTCCGAGTCGAAGTCAGCCGCAGCGCATCCGTACGAGTTCGCCACGGGAACCCCGCCGACGATTTCCAGGCGTTGGAAATTGCCCTGGCCGTCGCCCTTCCAGAGGTGGATGTACGCGTTGGTGTTTTCCAGGGCGACGAAGTCGGGGTTGCCGTCGTTGTCGAAGTCCGCCGCGTCTTTCCCTCGCCCGCTGCCGGGCACCGCCGCGTCGAGCGTGGACATGGTGAAGGTGCCCAGACCCGTGCCCTTGAAGAGGCGATAGTCGCCGTTGTTGCCGCTGACCACGAAATCCATGTTGCCGTCGTGGTTGAAATCCTCCGTGGCGACATCCATGCCGTGGCCGGGGGAGCCGCCGTCGTTGAACGCCCCGATGTTCACCGTGGGCGCGAAGTCGCCGGCGACCATGGGAACCGAAACGGCGATCCGCCGCAGGATGTAGCAGGTGTCGTTGTTTCGCGCGTACACGATGTCCAAGTCTCCGTCGTTGTCGAAGTCCGCCACCCCATACCCGTTCAGGCTGCCGCCCAGGTCGCCGAGGCTGATGGGCGTGCCCCACGTTCCGGCGCCGGTGGACTCGCAGACCCAGAAGATGCCGTTCTCGTCGGCGTAACAGATGAAGGGCTTGCCGTTGGCCGAGTCGGGGTCGTAGCCGTAGCCCGAGAGGTCCACCTGGCGCACGGTGTCTTCCCGGACACGGATGGCGTCGAGCGAGTTCTGGATGACCGGATCCCCCGCCGCCGCCGCGCTGAGAATCTGCACCGTCACGTCCACCTTCTGCGTCACGCCGGAGTTGGAGTCGGTGAGCACGAGCGTGATGTCGTCCTGGCCGAACGCGGAGGCCACGGGCGTGATAGTGAGCGTGTCGGCTGTAGCGTCCGTGACCGAGGCGGAGAAGAGCGCCGTGTTGACGCTGGGCGCGTCGACGCTCCACGTGAGCGTCGTGCTGCCGTAGTCCGGGCAGGCGGCCACAAGGTTCGTGCTGCTGAAGGTCGCGGGGATGAGAGTCGCCGCGCTGAACGTTCCATCGCCGTTGCCGGGGAAGACGCGAAAGGAGGTGTCGACGGCGTTGGCGACCACCAGCAGGTCGAGTTTGCCGTCGCCGGTCATGTCCACGGCGTCGAAGTTCACCGCGCCGGCCGGAACGGACTGGCCGGTGGAGACGCCGGCGTAGAACGTCCCGTCGCCTTTGCCGGCCAGGAAATAGAAGAGGCCGGTGACGTTGTTCTGGACCACCACGTCCTGGTGGCCGTCGTGGTTGAAGTCGCCCGCCGCGATGCCGTAGCCATCGGCCGTGGGCGCGGCGGCGGCATAGTTGGTGCGGGAGAAAGCGTACGCCCCGTTGCCCCGCCACAGGTAGAGGTTGCCAGCCCCGCTGTAAAGCGAGACGAAATCCATGAAGCCGTCTTCGTCGAAATCCGCTGCGTCTTTCGCGCGGCCATTGGCGGGGTTGGCTGGGTCGATGACCGACGTGGTGAACGTGCCGTTGCCGTTGCCGCGGAACATGGTGTAGACGCCGTTGTTGCCGCCGACGATGAAGTCCGACTTGCCGTCGTTGTTGAAGTCCTCCACGCAGATGTCCATGCCGTACGACGAGGCGGAGAACGTTCCCGCCAGCACCTTGGTGGTGAAGTCGGCCGCCTGCAGCGGGCTGGAGTGCGCCACGCGCTGAATGAACCAGGCGTTGCCTGACCCGTCGCCGAAAACAACGTCGAGGTCGCCGTCGTTGTCGAAGTCGGCGATGCCCGCGCCGCGGATGGTGTTGCCCACGTCGCCGAGAGAGACCGGCGAACCGAACGACCCGTCGCCGTTATAGGCCATGGCGTAGAGGCGGGTGCTGTCGTCGCCGACCACGACGAAACTGCGCCCGTTGGCGTCGTCGGGATCCCACCCGAAGCGGGAGAGGTCTACCTTGAGCACGGTGTCGTCGGTGGTGGTGAAGTTGTCCGCCGTGGCTTCAACGACGGGCGGATTGCCCACGAAGGGCGACACGGTGACGGTCACGTCCGTCTTCGATACCGTGCCCATGTTGTTGTCGGAGAGTATGAGCGTGATTTCGTCGGTTCCCGACTGCCCCGTCACCGGCGTGATCGACAGAATGCCCGCGTTCACGTCGCTGATGGTCGCTGAGAGAAGCGCGGTGTTGACGGACGCGGGATCGACGCTCCACGCAAGCACGCGCGAGCCGTGCGTGGGCGCGGCCACCATGCGTTCCGTTCCGGTCGTGAAGTTTGCCGCCACGGTGACGGCCGCGGCGAAGGTGCCGTCGCCGTTACCGGAGAGAACCAGCAAATCGTCGTCCGGGTCGTCGCAGACGACGAGGTCAAGGTTGCCATCGCCGTTGAAGTCGCCGCGATCGAGCGCCACGCCGCCGGCCGTGGCGGTGGTGGGCGAAGGTTCGATCAGCACGCGCGCCTCGAACGTTCCGTTGCCCGTGCCCTTCAGGAAGTAAAGGTTGCCCGAGGTGTCGTTCGCCACCGCGTCGTCCTTGCCGTCGCCGTCAAAATCTCCCGCGGTAAGACCGTAAGCGTCGGCCGTGGGAAGCACCGTGGCCAGGTCGGTGCGGGCGAAATTCCCCGCGCCGTCGCCCTGCCAGACGTGAAGCGTCGTCGTGCCGCTGTCGGCGCTGATGAAGTCGAGGAACCCGTCGCCGTTGAAGTCGCCCGCGGCCTTGCCGCGCCCCGCGCTGGGGCCGGCGGTGGTGAGAGTGAGCGCGGCGAACCGCCCGTTGCCGTCGTTGAGGAAGCAGTAGTAGTAGCCGTTGTTTCCGGAGAAGACGATGTCCATGGAGCCATCGCCATTGAAGTCTTCACAGGCCAGGTCCATGCCCCACGTGCTGGAGGTAAACGGCCCCAGCAGCGTCGGGCCGAGGAAGTCGGTGGTTTCGATCGATGCGCCGCCGGAGACGCGGCGATAGAGTTGTACGTCGGCGTTGCGGGCGATGATGAAGTCGAGATCGCCGTCGTTGTCGAAATCAGCCACGGCGGAGCCACGAATGTAGTTGCCCTGATCGCCGAAGTTCACGGGCGCGCCGTACGTGCCGTCGCCGTTGATCTGCACGAGGTAGACGTTCGACGAATCATTGTCCGTCACGAAGTAGTCGCGCCCCCACACCTGGTCCGGGTCGGATCCGAACTGCGACAGATCCACGTTGAGAGGCTGGTTGTAACTGACGCTGATGTTGTCGAGCCGTGAGGAGATGACCGGCGCGGCGGCCGAGGCCGCGTTGACGTTGACGGTGACGTCGGTCTTGAGCGAGACGAAGCCGGTGGAGTCGGACAGGATGAACGTCACGTCGTCGCTGCCCGTGGCGCTTGCGACGGGCGTGATGGTGATCTGATCCGCCGCGCTGTTGGAGACGGAGATCGACATGAGCGCGGGGTTGACGGTGTCGGTGTCGACGCTCCAGTTGAGGCGCGTGTTGCCATGCGTCGGCGCAGCCAGCGTGTAGGAGGCGCTGGTGGTGAAGTTCAACTGGATGGTCACCGCGGCGCCCAGCGTGCCGTTACCGTTGCCTGGGTAGTAGAGCAGGTCGTAACCGGCGCCCATGCTCACCACCACGTCCATCTTGCCGTCGGAGTTCACGTCGTAAGCGTCGAAGCCGATGGCCCCGGTGGCGGGGGCGGTCTGCCCCGCGCTGGCTGGCGCCGCGAAGCGGCCGTTGCCCAGCCCCTTGAGGAACGAGAAGAGGCCGGTGCCGCTGTTCTCGACCATCAGGTCGGGCAGGAAGTCGCCGTCGTAATCCCCCGCGGCGACGCCGTAGCCGTTGGTGGCCGTCACCGCCGCACTCTGGGTGGACCTGGCGAAGCCGCCGTCGCCGAACCCCTTCCAGAAGTAGACGTTCGTGGTTCCGGAGTCGAGGGAGACGAAGTCCGCCGCGCCGTCGCGGTCGAAATCAGCCGCCGTCTTCGCCCGTCCGTTGGCGGGGCCGGTGGAGGTGAGCAGCGTGGTCTGGAAGGTTCCGTTGCCGTTGTTCTTGAAGAGCGTGTAGTAGGCGTTGTTGGCGGAGACGACGAAGTCCATGAAGCCGTCGTTGTTGAAATCCTCCACGCCGATATCCATGCCGTAAGTGGCGGCCGTGAACGCGCCGATGATGGCTGGCGAGCCGAAGTCTCCCGCCACCAGTGGCGAGGAGATCGACTTGCGCTTGATGCGATAGGCGTTGCCGTTGCCGGCGGCGAAGACCACGTCGAAGTCGCCGTCGTTGTCGAAGTCGGCCACGCCCACGCCGCGCACGTAGGAAGACGTGTCGGTCAGTTGCACGGCCGCGCCGAACGAGCCGCCGCCCAGGACCTCCACCACGAAGACCCGCCCGGTGTCATCGCCCACGGCGATGAATCGCTGCCCGCCGCCGTCTTCCACGTCGAACTCGAACGCCGAGAGATCGACGATCTGCGGCGAGTTCTGCCGCACCGGGATGTTGTCGGCGAGAGAACTGATGGTGGGGAAACTGGCGTCGCGCCACCGGATGCGGTCCATCGGGTCGTCGTCGCGGTTCTCAGCCACCACCACGTTGTGCGCCAGGCTGCCCGAGAAGTCGGTGAACTCCACGCTGACGGTGGTGGCGTCGGCCTTCACGTTGGAAATGGTTCCGGTGGGCAGGCCGTTGTCGGAGAAGGAGGAGCCTTGATTGGTCGTCGGGAACCCGGCGGCGACGCCCGTGATGTTGAGGAGACAGCCGCCGCTCGTGGGATAGTCGAAGGTGGCGTAGTTCAGTTCGATGACCGTGGCGCCGGGGTGGACGCGCAGGCCGTTGGCGTCGGGGTTGATCACGCGGAAGTTGCGCGCCTCCAGCACGCCGTACACGTCGAACGTGAAGCCGTCGGCCGGCGTCGCCGTGTCGCCCTCGATGGTGATGCGGTTCGCCGCCGACGTGCCCATCGCCCGCAACTTGCCGTTGGTGGCGGCGACGTTGAGCGTCGTGGCGTCGCTGACGCCGATGGTCGAGGCGTTCTGCATGTCGAACGTGCCGCGCGTGAGCGTGAGGTTGCGCGACACCGCCACGTCGCCGGAGTAGGTGACGGTGGTGGCGAGCGCGTTCTTATTGAGCGTGAGGTCGTAGAAAACGCTTCCAATCTTCGACGTGAACGCGGTTCCCGACGAGCCGCCCAGAACGGCGTCGCCCCCGGTGCAGTTCACCGTGCCGGCGTTGTCCGTCCAACCGCCGTTCACGGCCAGCGTTCCCGCCGACGTGAGCGCCCCGCCGTTGACGGTCATCGCTCCGTTGAGCGTGAGCGTGACGCTCGAATTGACCGCCAGCGTGCCGCTGGTGATCGTGCCCACGCCACTGACGGTGACGGCGCCGCTGACGGTGTGCGTGCCGGCGCCCGCGGCGACTTCGAAGCCGTCGAAGGCGCCGGTGGAGGCGATGGTTCCCGTGCCGTCGAACTTGATGGTGCTTCCCGTGTTCGTGAACGTGCCGCCCGTCATGCTCCAGTTGCCCGAGACGGTGTGCGTGACGGCAGTGGCGTTGAATGTGCCCGCGGTGATCGTGACGTCATTGAAATCGTGCGCCTTGCTGTTCGCCGTGTAGGTTCCGCTTCCCTGAACCGTGAACGTGTTCTGCACGACGATGGGCGTGCCCGTGGAACTCTGCGTGACCGTCACCGCCGCGCTCTTGTTGATGGTGAGATCATAGAACGTGGTGGGATAGACCACGGCCGCCAGCGTGCCGTCGAAGATCACTTCCGAGTTCCCCGGCGTGAACGTTCCGTACCCGCTGGGCGTGCCGGCCAGGAAGTCTTCCGCCACGTAAATCTTCGGCGCGAAGCCGGCGGCGGTGAGCGTCCCGCCCGCGTCGATGCGCAATTGCCCATTGACGTCGATGACCGCTCCGCTGTTGCCCAGCGTGACCGTGCCGAAGAACCGGGTGTAATAGGTGCCCGATCCCTGCGCGACGAGGCTCCCGGCGCCCGTGATGCTCACCGCCCCGTACGAACCCTGGCTGGTGGTTCCCGTGGTCTTGAACATCCCGGCGCCGGTGACGTTCAGATCAAAGTACGACCACCACGGACTCCCCGCGTTCGAGAAATAGGCGCAGGTGAGCGACCCGCTGGTGATGTTCACCTGCTGGCCCGCCACCCGCCCGCGGAGGTAGGAACTGAGCGTCACCGTGGCCGCGTTCACGTTCAGCCGCGCGCCTGCGCCCGCGTCCATGTCGTAGATGCCGGTGACGCTCATGCTGCCGCCGCCGTCGAACGACGTGACGCCGCCCGTCGACGTAACGTTGCCCCCCACCGTGACCGTCGCAGCCCCGCTGAACGTGAGCACGCCGTCCTGCGCCACGGTTGAACTGAATGTGACCGTATTCGTGCCCGCGAACGTGAGCGTGCCGCTTGCGCCGATGGTGACCGCCCCCGTCACCGACAGGCTATTGCTCGCCGTGAGATTGAATGTGTTGTTCACCGTGAGAGTGCCGCCGGCGGTGATGTTCGACGCGGTCTGCACCGTGTTCGACGTGCCGGTGACGCTGAGGTTGTAGAAGTTGCTCGCGGCGGTGAGCGTTTGCGTTCCGGTTCCGTTGAACGTGATCGTGCCTGAGTCCGCCGTGAACGACCCGCCCGCGGCCGTCCAGTCGCCCGCGACGGTGTGGGCCTGATTGGCCGTGCCCTGGTCCCACGTGCCCGCCTGCAGCGTGAGGTGGCGGCTGATGGTCCAGACGCCGGTGGAGGTGACCGTGCCGCCGCCAGACTTGTTGATCTTCACGTCGTACCAGGTCTGCGCGCCCGAGGCCGTGACCGCGCCGGCGCCGTCGAACTCCACGAGGCTCGTTCCCGCGTCCAGCCCCGCCGCGCCGATGCTGTTGGTCCATGCGCCGGAGACCGTGACCGTGGCGCCCGCGCCCGCGATGATCAGTTTCTCGCTCGCGCCGGTTCCGCCGATGGTGACGTTGTTCAGATCGGCGTTTCCGCCGAGCGAGAAGTTACCGTCGTCGATCAGCAGCGTGCCGTCGACTTTCAGCAGCGGCGAGGCGGGCGTGATCATCTTGAAGGCCGCGCCCGCGCCGTTGTCGATCGTCAGATTGTAGTACGAGATGGTTCCGCCCGCGTAGGTCGTCTGCACGGTGACGTCCGCGGTGGGCGTCGACTCGTACTCGATGGTCGAGTTCGTCCCGAAGTCGATCGTGTCGAACGTCGCCGGCATGGGCGTGCCCGACGCGCTGGTGAATCGCAGCGTGCCGCCGCTCGTGCCGTCGTAGAGGTCGAGCGTGGACGTGCCCGATTCGCTGCCCGTCCCCGCGACGACGATCGTGGGCGTGCTCGCCGTCAGCAGCGTGCCGTTCGTGAAGGCCCAACCGCCCGAAAGCGTCATCGCGCCGGTGGTGGCCTGGATCGTGACCGACCCGTCGAACGTGCTGAGGCCCACGATGGTGACCGCCAGCGTCGAGTGGCTGATGCGCCCGGCCGTGAACTGCGCCGTGCCGTTCACGTTCATGGCCGCGCTGACGGTAAGCGTCGCGCCGCCGCTCTTGTTCAATCGGACGTTGTTGAAACTGGACGTGCCGTTCAGCGTTACGGAGGCCGTGCCCCCGCCCGCGCCGTCGAACTCCACCGTGCTGGTTCCCGCCGTGAACGTGCCGCTGTTGGCCCAGTTTCCGGAAACGGTGTGCGAATATGAGCCGGCGAAGAAGGTCGCGCCGCCGAGGATCGAAACGTTGGCGAAGTCGCCGTTGGTGGCCGGCGCGAACTCGCCGACGCCGACGCCCGCGCGGTTGTCGATGGTCAGCGTGTTGGCCACCACCAAGGTGCCCGCGCCCGTGGTAACATATTGTGCGCCGGTGGCCCCGCCGTTCTGAAGGGTGAGGTTGTAGTACGAGATGTTTCCTCCGGCGTACTGCGTTTGAATGACCGTGTCGGCGGCGATCACCACAGCGTTGTACGTGACCGTGGAGCCGGCCAAATCCACCGTGTCGAACGTGTTCGGCATCGGCGTGCCCGAAGTGGCGCTGAACGTCAGGCTGCCGGCGGTTGCGCCGTCGTACAGGTCAATGATGCTTGTGCCGCTTTCCGTGAAGACGCCGGAGGCGTTCGTCACATTGATGGTCCCCGCGCCGGAGGTGGCCAGCGTGCCGCCCGTGAACGCGATGGCCGTGGTCGCGCCGGCGTTCAAAACCCCGGTGACGGTGGTCGTGCCCGACAGATTGACGGTGGTGTTGCTCGTCAGCGTGATGTTTGCGCCCACCGTCAGCGCGCGCGTGGCGTTCACCGTGGTGGCCGTGTTGCTCACCGTCACCGTGGTGGCTGCGCCGGCCGACAGCGTCAAGTCGCCGCCGCTGACCGTCAAGCCGCCATTGAGCGCCAGCGTGCCCGCGACGCTGCTGCTGATGGTGAAGTTGCCCGTGGCGGTCGCCAGGCCCGTGACCACCGGATCGAACCCCGCCAGCGCCCACGTCGCGCCGCCCTTCATCTCCAGCGTGCCGTTGACGGTGATGGTGTTGCTGGTGATGATCGTGCGCGTGCCCGCGCTGATGATGACGTTGTTGAACGTGGAAAGCGTGACCGTGCCGGTTCCGTCGAAGTCCACCGTGCTGGTTCCCGCGCTGTAATTGCCGACAGCCGCGTTCGACCAGTTCCCGCTGACGGTATAGGTGTTCGCGCCGCCCTCGAACAACTCGCCTTGTCCACTGTCGATCGTCACATTGTTGAAGTCGCCGTTGCCGGCCGGCGTGAACGTGCCGTCATCGACAGTGAGGGTCCCGTCAACCTTGAGCAGCGTGCCGGCAGGGGTGACGGCCTTGATCGTCGCCGCAGCGGCGTTATCGATAATCAGATTGTTGTACGAAATGGTCGAGGCCGCCGCGTTGTAGCGCGTCTGCATCGTCACGTCGGAGATGAAGAGC
The DNA here is from genome assembly GCA_016209585.1 of Planctomycetota bacterium. Taxonomy (GTDB): domain Bacteria; phylum Planctomycetota; class UBA8742; order JACQVU01; family JACQVU01; genus JACQVU01. The sequence continues at coordinate 301 of JACQVU010000012.1, read as the reverse complement.
GATTCGTACTCCACGGTGGACCCCTGGAAATCCACCGTGCCGAAGGTGTCGGGCATGGGCGTGCCCGACGTCGCCGTGAACTTGAGCGTGCCGCCCGTCGCGCCGTCGTACAGGTCCAGCACGCTCGTCGCGCCGGCGGTGAGCGCGCCGGCCACGTTGATCACGCCCGCGCCCGACGTCTGCAGCACGCTGCCGAGGAAGGCGATGGACGTGCCGGCGTTCGACGCGTTGAGCGTGCCCGCCACTGTGATAGTGCCGGTGAGATCGATGCTGCTGTTGTTCGTCAGCGTGACGTTCGCGC